>CALMIR010000156.1 GCA_937864265.1 uncultured Saprospirales bacterium
CGCTCCATACGAAGTCGCCTAAGCTCGCTGGACGGTAGTAGCCCGCGTCGTTGGTCAAATCAGAATCGCCATTCATCAAGGTGATGATTCCTGTTTGGCCACCTACTGCATCGCTATCTTCTGTATCATCACCACCTTGATTGGCCAATGTTGGCTCATATCCTGTTGGAGTTTCAAATTCTACAATATAATCGCCGGGAATCAAGTCTGCGAATTCGTAGTAACCGTTTGGAAGGGTTGTTGTAGTTTCCAAGAAGTTACCATTGCCATCTAATAGATTCACCGTTACGCCGCCGATACCTGGTTCGCCTGCGTCTTGTACGCCGTCGCCATCCGTATCATCCCAAACGAAATCTCCAATCTTAGAACAGAGATCGTTATTTATAATTACAGTAACCTGATCTACATCTTCACAACCATTGGCATCTGTGATAGTTACCGTATAAGTGGTGGTAGCAGTTGGGATTACAGTCTTATCAGGACCTGAACCCAAACCATTGTCCCACTCAAAAGTATAAGGTGCTAAACCACCACTAGCAGCAGCTGATAAATCCACGCTCTGGCCCAAACATATCTCTACATCATCACCAGCATCTGCAATTGGGTTTTCATTTACATTAATTGTAATCGTTGTTACGTCTTCACAGCCGTAAAAATCAGTTACCGTTACGGAGTAAGTAGTAGTCACTACCGGGCTGACCACATGGCTATCTCCAGCGCCCAATCCGTTATCCCAATTGTAGGTATAAGGCGGGGTGCCACTGGTAGAACTTGCACTAATCAAGGTAGTTTCGTTTACACAAATGGTTGGTTTACTGGCTTCAGCACTTACGATCGGATTAGGAACGACAGTAATCATAACGATGTCGATATCCGTACATCCTTTTGAATCGGTTACGGTTACAAAATAGTCCGTTGAAACGAGTGGCGTTACCGTCGTGCTGGTGCCGGTTGCGCTATTGCTCCATGCATAAGTATAAGGAGGTGTTCCGCCTACAGCTGAAACTGTCAGTGTAGTGGATGAACCATAACAAATCGTAATATCATCGCTGGCATCTGCCACCGGCAATGGGTTGATAGCAACAACGACTTCATCCGTGTCCACACAACCACGGCTATCGGTAACCGTTACGAAATAAGTTGTTTCAACATCTGGGTCAACTGTAATAACGGCACTATTTTCACCAGTGCTCCAGATATACGTATAAGGAGCCAAGCCGTTAGTAGCAGAAGCCGTTAATTCTGTACTGGTACCAAAGCATATCTCTGTATCAGGGCCTGCGTTGGCTATAGGTGTTTCATAAGGTGTAACTGTTCCAGACGCAACCGCTTCGCAACCATTGGCATCTGTCACGGTTACGCTATAGGAAGTCGTGACCATTGGATTAACCGTAATAGAAATGGTCGTTTCAGTGGTTTCCCACAAGTAAGTATATGGTGCAGTGCCTCCATTGACCTGAACAGTCAGTACGGCGTCATCGCCTGGGCAAGCAGAAACTGGCGGAACAGAAGCTGATGGGCCGCTAATGTTATTGATTACAATTGTATTCGTACCTGTACAACCGTTTGCATCTGTAACTGTAACATCGTAGGTATCGGCCAGTAAGTTAGTGGCGGTGGCATTCGTTTGGCCATTGCTCCACAAATAGGTGTAAGGAGCAGTACCGCCCATGCCCGTTGCCGTAGCTGAGCCGTTTGCAAAGCCGCAAGTAGCATCTTCGCCTTGAACGCCCACTGTTGGGTTCTCATTCACGGTAATGACAACTTGGTCGGTATCTTCACAGCCGTTGGCATCCGTTACCGTTACGGTATAGGTTGTTGTTGTTGCTGGGCTTACCATGTGACTGGCGCCTGCACCAAGACCATTGTCCCATACAAAAGTATAAGGCGCTGTACCACCAGAAGCACTGGCGGTAAGGGTTGTTTGTGCACCAAAACAGATGTCATCATCATTGCCTGCGTTGGCTACTGGTACAGGGTAAGTAGTAACTGTACCTTCAGCTATTGCTGGACAGCCGTTGCCATCTGTTACCGTTACATAGTAGGTAGTTGTTACTAAAGGATTCACGTTAATGCTGGCACTTGTCTCGTTTGTGCTCCACAAATAAGTAAATGGCAGTGTTCCACCTGAAACGGTTACCGTAAGTGTTGCCTGGTCGCCGGGGCAAACTGAAGCATCGTTCACAGAAGCTGTTGCACCGTCGATGTTGCTTATCACAACAGTGGTGCTCGCCATACAGCCGTTGTTATCCGTGACCGTAACGGTATAAGTGCCTACGGCTAGATCGGTAATCGTAGCTGTAGTTTCATTATTGTTCCATAAATAAGTATAGGGCGATTCACCACCGCTTGGTATTGCAGTAGCAGAGCCATTATCGTATCCACAAGTGGCATCATCGCCATCAATGCTTACTGTCGGATTCTCATTCACGATTACGGTGACTTGATCCACATCGGTACAGCCGTTATTATCCGTGACTGTTACTTCGTAGGTAGTGGTTACCGTTGGGCTAACCTGGTGGCTTGCGCCTGCGCCCAAGCCCTGATTCCACATATAAGTATATGGAGCTTCGCCGCCGTTTGCGGAAGCTGTGATGGTAGTACTGCTGCCAAAGCAGATTTCCTCGTCAGCGCCTGCATCGGCGGTGGGGTTTTCATTCACGATTACGGTGACTTGATCGACATCGGTACAGCCGTTGTTATCCGTGACTGTTACTTCGTAGGTAGTGGTTACCGTTGGGCTAACCTGGTGGCTTGCGCCTGCGCCCAAGCCCTGATTCCACTCGTAAGTATATGGGGCTTCGCCGCCGTTTGCGGAAGCGGTGATGGTTGTGCTGTTGCCAAAGCAGATTTCCTCGTCAGCACCCGCATCGGCTGTCGGGTTTTCGTTCACGATTACGGTAACTTGATCGACATCGGTACAGCCGTTATTATCCGTGACTGTTACTTCGTAGGTAGTGGTAACCGTTGGGCTAACCTGATGGCTTGCGCCTGCGCCCAAGCCCTGATTCCACTCGTAAGTATATGGGGCTTCGCCGCCGTTTGCGGAAGCGGTGATGGTTGTGCTGTTGCCAAAGCAGATTTCCTCGTCAGCACCCGCATCGGCTGTCGGGTTTTCGTTCACGATTACGGTAACTTGATCGACATCGGTACAGCCGTTATTATCCGTGACTGTTACTTCGTAGGTAGTAGTAACCGTTGGGCTAACCTGGTGGCTTGCGCCTGCGCCCAAGCCCTGATTCCACTCGTAAGTATATGGGGCTTCGCCGCCGTTTGCGGAAGCGGTGATGGTTGTGCTGTTGCCAAAGCAGA
The DNA here is from genome assembly GCA_937864265.1 of uncultured Saprospirales bacterium. GTDB lineage: Bacteria > Bacteroidota > Bacteroidia > Chitinophagales > Saprospiraceae > CALMIR01. The sequence goes on from CALMIR010000156.1 coordinate 3,313, forward strand.
TTTCCTCGTCAGCACCCGCATCAACTGTAGGTGTTTCGTTCACAACGACTGTAACCTGATCTGTATCAGTACAGCCATTGGCATCCGTAACGGTTACTTCGTAAGTGGTCGTTGCTCCTGGTGTGACTTCATGGGTAGCTCCTGCTCCAAGGCCATTGTCCCAAACAAAGGTATAAGGCGCTAAGCCAGAAGTAGCTGTAGCGGTAAGCGTTGTACTTCCTCCTGGGCAAACCTCATCATCTGCTCCGGCATTGGCGACTGGTACTACGTATGTAGTGACGGTGCCTTGTGCAACAGCCTGACAGCCATTGGCATCGGTAACAGTTACACTGTAAGTAGTTGTCACCAGCGGGTTGACGGTGATAGAAACGCTTGTTTCGTTGGTTTCCCAAAGATATGTGAACGGTGCTGTGCCGTTGTTTACGCTAACGGTAAGTACCGCATCATCGCCTGGACAAACGGAGGTATTATTCACAGATGCGGATGGCCCGCCAATATTGATGATGGAAATAGATCCTGTCGCTGTACAGCCATTGGCATCCGTAACGGTTACGTTATAAGTTCCCGGTGTCAAATCTGAAAGCGTGGAAGTTGTCTCCAAGTTATTCCATAGGTAGGTATATGGGGCTTCGCCGCCATTTGGTGTAGCGATAGCTGTACCATTTGCTTCACCACAGGTAGCATCCGTACCTTCTACGCTGACTGTTGGATTTTCGTTCACGATCACGGTGACTTGATCGACATCGGTACAGCCGTTGGCATCCGTAACCGTTACTTCGTAAGTAGTAGTGACACTTGGGCTAACCTGGTGGCTTGCGCCTGCGCCCAAGCCCTGATTCCACTCGTAAGTATATGGGGCTTCGCCGCCGTTTGCGGAAGCGGTGATGGTTGTGCTGTTGCCAAAGCAGATTTCCTCGTCAGCACCCGCATCGGCTGTCGGGTTTTCGTTCACGATTACGGTAACTTGATCGACATCGGTACAGCCGTTATTATCCGTGACTGTTACTTCGTAGGTAGTGGTAACCGTTGGGCTAACCTGATGGCTTGCGCCTGCGCCCAAGCCTTGATTCCACATATAGGTATAAGGTGCTTGGCCGCCGTTTGCTGAAGCGGTGATAGTAGTGCTGCTGCCAAAGCAGATTTCTGCGTCGGCACCTGCGTCGGCTGTCGGATTGGGCAATACCGTAATCATGACAACATCCACATCGGTACAGCCATTTCCATCCGTGACCGTCACAAAATAGTTGTCTGTTTGTGTTGCCGTAATGGTGGTGCTGGTACCTACATCGCCCGTGCTCCATATGAAAGCGTAAGGAGGTAGGCCGTTTACGCCTGAAACATTGAGTGTCAAGGTAGTACCATCGCAAACCGTTTGATCAGGGGTAGCATCAGCTACCGGCAAATCAAAGATCGTGACGGTTACTTCATCTGTATCCTGGCAGCCATTGACGTCTGTTACGGTTACGAAATAAGTCGTGGTTTGCGTTGGGCTGACAGTAAGTGTAGAGCTAACTTCGTTGTTGCTCCAAAGGTAAGTATATGGCGCAGTGCCTCCAGAAGCCATTGCTTCCAAGTCAACGCTTTCGCCCAAACAAACTGCCTCATCATCGCCTGCGTCAACACTTGGCAATGGGTAAGCTGTTACGGTCACTTGGGTGATGGCCTCACATCCATTCACATCGGTTACCGTTACGCTATAATTAGTAGTTGTCAGCGGATTGACTGTGATAGAAGCACTTGTTTCGTTTGTGTTCCAAAGGTAGGTGAACGGTGCTGTTCCGCCAGATACATCTGCTGTTAGGGTAGCAGGTGAACCTGCACATACAGCAACAGGATCAACTGTAACACTTGGGCCGCCAATATTGTCAATAGTGACAGAGCCTGTTGCGGTACAGCCATTCGCGTCGGTGAGGGTTACAAAATAGGTTCCTGCTAAAAGATCATCGATCGTAGCTGTTGTTTGACCTCCTGCCCAAGAATAGGAGTAAGGGGGAGTACCCTGGCTGCCAATCGCAGTAGCGCTGCCATTGGCGAAACCACAGGTAGCATCAGTACCATCCACTGTCACTTGGGGGTTCGGGTTTACAGTTACGGTTACTTCATCAGAAGATGTACAACCGTTAGCGTCTGTAATTTCTACAATATAAGTTGTGGTCAAAGTCGGGTTGACCATGATAGAAGCATCCATTGAGCCATTATCCCAACTGTAAGCATAAGGAGGCTGGCCGCCGCTGCCTTGAGCTGTTAGATTGAGGCTTTGCCCAAAGCATATTGCCACATCATTGCCCGCATTCACTGCTGGTAATGGATTGACGGTGATGGTCACTTCGTCGGTATCGGTACAGCCATTGGCGTCGGTGACGGTTACGGTGTAAGTAGTAGTCACAGAAGGTGCTACCACTTTATCGGCACCTGCACCTAACCCGTTGCTCCAAGCAAAGGTATAAGGAGCTGTGCCGCCGCTCGCTGAAGCGCTCAAGTTGCTCATTTCACCAAAGCAAATTTCCGCATCGTTACCGGCATTGGCTAGTGGCGTTGGATTAACATTAACGATCACTGAATCAACACCGGGGCAGCCTTGTGCGTTGTATGCTGTTACGTAGTATTTAGTGGTGACTGTTGGAGAAACAGTTAGGAAATTGCTATTGGCACCATTGATATTGCCATTGATTGTACTCCACTGGTAGAAAATGGCATTTGGATCGGCAGCGCCGCCAATGCTAATATTTTCGCCTACGCAAATGGTCTGATCAGGCCCAGCTTCAGGTTTTGGATTCAATTCGACGTCCACAAAGACGGTTACGCTTTCGGTACGAACGCAACCATTTTGGGAAACCTGTACAGTATAGGTTGTTGTAACCGGTGGATTTACTGTTGGGTTGGCGGCGGTGATACCAGAGATGAAGAAGTTGGGCGACCAAAGGAAGTTGGCATTGGCAGGGCCGGTCGGATTACCTCCTATAACAGTGGAAGCACCCTGGCAAATGGTTTGATCTTCACCGGCTGCTGCAAAAACGGCCTGAGTGATGTTAATATCGTGGGTATAAACTTCTACACAAGCACCTTTGGTAACAGTAAGTGTAGCTGTGTAAATACCGGGGATATTAGCCCATTCTACACTTACACTGGCGGTATTGGCAGAGGAAGGTGTAGCTGGCCCGGAGAAGGTCCAACTATAAGTAGCTCCTGATACGGCCGGATCTGCAATAAAAAGGACAGGTTCTTCTGCACAGCGACTGGTTGGTGCGCTGATACCTGATGTGAAATCAGGAGTCACAAAAACGGTAACCTGATCTGTATCGAAGCAATTATTGGCATCGGTAACAGTAACCGTATAAGTATTGGTAATGGCAGGAGAAACGGTAATGCTCTGGTTGGTGCCTAATCCATTTGACCAATTGTAGGTATAAGGAGTAGTACCTCCGTTTCCGCTGGCGGTTAGGGTAGTACTTTCACCTTCGCATATCGTTACGTCGTCGCCTGCGTTGGCTTCGGGTGTATCATTTACAGTCACGATTACATCATCTACATCGGTACAGTTGTTTACATCTGTAACGGTGACGCTGTAAATAGTGGTCGTCATCGGAGAAACCGTCTTAATAGCTCCTGTTCCCAAGCCATTAGACCAACTGAAAGTATATGATCCGTTACCGCCGGTTGCGCTGGCTTGCAGGGTTGTACTGGTGCCTTCGCAAATGGTGACATCGTTTCCTGCGTTTACATCCGGGCTATCGTTAACGGTTACGATGACCTGATCGGTGTCGGTACAGCCATTGCCGTCCGTTACTGTCACAGAATAGGTGGTTGTTGCCATTGGAGCAACCATTTGAGTAGGATTGCTGCCCAAACCATTGGACCACTCATAAGTATAGTTGCCATTTCCGCCGGTTGCACTAGCTTGTAGGGTTGTACTGGTGCCTTCGCAAATGGTGACATCGTTTCCTGCGTTTACATCTGGGTTGTTATTTACGGTTACGATCACCTGATCGGTATCTTCACAGCCATTGCTGTCGGTTACCGTTACCGTATAGGTGGTTGTGGTGAGCGGCGAAACCATGATGGAGGGGGTGTTCTGGCCATTGCTCCAAGCATAAATTGAGCCGCCCGTTGCTGTTAAAGTAGTGGAACCGCTAACACAAATGCTGACATCGTTACCGGCATTGGCATTTGGAAGTGGATTGATGGTAAGTGTTACCGGGGTACGAGAATCACTGACACAGCCACTGACTGTGCTACGCGCTTCGGCGTAATAAGTTCCTGCAACGGTTGGTGTATAAGACAAAGAGTTAGCTAGCAATAGATTGCCGCCTCCGGCTGCATCATACCAATCCACTGTATGAGTAGGATTAGAAACCGTGACAACTAAAGCAGGGATATTTTCATCTGCACAAATCGTTTGATTACCCTGGCTAGTCGGTGGGTTCACATTTGGGCACAAGCAGCTTGGTGCTTCCACCATGATTTGCTTTTGACAACCCGTAAAAGTATTGGTTGCCGTTACGGTAATATTTGTACCCGAAGGTATATTCGCAATGGTATAGTTGTTGCCACCTGTATTGGAAACCAATCCAGCCGATGAAGTCACTTCGTCGGCATTGGTCACTGTTAAAGTAACTGTATAAGTTGAAAATAAATTCAGCGGGTTACATTCTTTCGTATTTATCGTAATGGTCGGATTTGGGTTCACCGTAACGGTGCGCTGTTCGGTGTCCGTACAGCCCTTATTATCTGAAACGGTTACGGTATAGGTGGTAGTCATGGTTGGAGAAACCGTTTTTACTGCACCACTGCCCAAGCCATTGCTCCAGTTGAAGGTATAGGGAGTGCTGCCACCTGTTGCGCTTGCTGTCAGGGTAGTGCTTTCACCTACACAAATATTGTTATCGCCTGTAATTGAGGCTGTCGGATTTGGGTGAACGATCAACGCTATACTACCAGTTGCCGTACAACCGAAGCTGTTGGTGACCGTGACATGATAGGTGCCCGCTTGTAGGGATGTCACGCTATTGGAAACCAAAATGTCGCTGGTAGAAGTGCTGCTAAAGCTAAAACCATTGGGGCCACTCCATTGATATAAGGAAGCGCCGTTGGGGTTCACACTTAGCATCACTTTTGTGCCGACGCAGACGGCTACAGAACAATCTGTTTCGACGATCCAACCCCCATCGTTGATGTTGCTTTCGCAAACAATATCCGGATTGGGATTAACGGTAACCGTAACCTGATCGGTAGCCGTACAGCCGTTTTTATCTGTAACAGTTACGGTGTAGGTAGTCGTAGAAGTAGGCGAAACTGTTTTGGTTTTGCCCGAACCTAAGCCGTTGCTCCAGTTGTAAGTATAGGGCGTTTCGCCACCGGTAGCCATAGCTTCCAGGGTGGCACTACCACCTACACAAATGGTTTGGTTGTTGCCAGCATCTACTGAAGGCCCTGCTTGGTCTGTCAGTGTAGTGCTGCCTAAGCTGACCGGGCATTGGTCGTTACCCCATCTTACCCACAATTGGTAGGTACCTGGAGCCAGGTTGCTGACCGTGGTAGAACCTGTATTGTCATTCACGTTATAAGGATACGACACCCCATTATTGATACTGAATTCAATTTGGGTTTGGTTCGGATCGTTATTGAATGTAAATGTGATAGACCCGTTGTTTTGACCGCAGGTTGGGTTTTCCTTTGAAAAGCTAGCAACTGGTTTAGCTATCACTGTTATTTTTACCTGATCGGTAGCTGTACAACCATTGGCATCTGTCACGGTAACGGTATAAGTAGTTGTCGCTGTGGGCGTCACCGTTTTAGAAGCGCCAGAACCGAGGCCGTTACTCCAGTTATAAGTATATGGTGTTGTTCCATTGCTGGCAGAAGCAGTAATGGTTACCGTAGTGCCTGAACAAACGGTTTGGTCATTGCCTGCATTCACCGTTACTGCACATTGGAAACACTCTGTTTCTACATTCACCAATCCGGCCAATACCCATGACTGACCGTTTACCCCTTGTCCGTTCTGACCATTCCGGGTATCAATGGTAATGACCACAGAGTTGGTAGATCCCGGAACGTTTGGAATAGTGACGGTTGGGATAGCCAAACAGCATGTTCCGCCGGGAAGGCTGGCATCCGGACCATAGAGGTATATTTCCCCAGTTTGGCCACCTGCCTGAGCGCGGATGAGCATATAGCGGCCATCGGCAGTCAACTCCGAAATGGGCAACTCGATGCTCACATCCCTCGGTCCCGAATCGGTGGGTATGGGAATAGTGATGGTTTGAATATCGTTATAGCCACTTTTAGAAGTAAATACGCCTGAATTGGCTGTGGCATTTGGATCATTTCTAAAGGCATAAACTACGGCAGATTGCAGGTTGCAATTGCTGGTACCGCTTACGGTGTAAGAGACCGAAGTAGTGGTACCCGTGATCAAGCCTCGGTACACCCAGACGTTGGAACTGCCACCTGATGGCGTAATCCGAGCCAAAGTGAAGCTGGTCCCGCCTGCATTGGTCACCGTGATGGTAGGGCCAGGGTTGCCGCCTTTAAATACAATTTCTATGGCATATTGAAAAACGTTACCAGAGTTGGGAATAGGTATCGTTACAGAACTCTGACAATTGGCATTGTAGCCATATTCATCCACCGTCACGCCGTCCCCACAATCATAGCTCCAATCGGTTGGTACCGTTTGGCAGTTGGTTAAGACCGTTTTTGTGACAGGAGAAGAATCGACCCATGGGCAAGAGCTGTTGGTACGTGCCCTTCTGCGGTATTGGGTCGTTTGGGTGATAGTACCAGGGTTGTAATCTCTGGTATTAGAACTAGAAATATCGATCCAAGTACCAGTAGTACCTAGTCGATATTGCCATTTGTACTCTACCGGACTGGTCAGGCTCGATCCTACTATGTTAGCTGGATCATAAGAACCGCATTGCGATTCATCTCCGGTAATAGTGCCTGGACTGGTTAAACAGGAGGTCACAGTAAAACTCAGGGTCACCTCATCGCAGATACTGCCACCTGCGTTATCTTCTGCATATACTTTTACGGTGATGGTATTCGTCCCTACGTTGGCTGTCCAAGTAGTCGCATCTGTGGGATAGCGATAGGGCGTAGTGTTTTCAGTGTGAGAGGTGCCGTTGACGATGAATTGAACGCTTTCGAATTGGCCAGAGACCAAAGCTTCCAGGTTGTAGCTAGCTGGCAAAGAAGCCTGGTTGATGGTAGCACCGTTGGTCAGGATGATATCGCTGCCACCGCCCAAGTCATTGATGACGATATTATCGATATTGCCACTGCAATAGCAATTGTTTTCTATAAAAGGCTGAATACCCGATTGGGTAGGCACAAATACCACCATCTGGCTGGCAATGCCTCCTTGAACGCTAGTAACCGCACTATTAGCAGCGTTACACAAATCATTGCAGCTGTTGTTGTTGGTGTAATGCCAAATGGCCTGGTTGATATAGGAGTCAGAATATCCTAAGTCTTGACCATTGCACAGAATCCAATTGATCCTTTCTGCCGATAGCTCGGATATACCAAGTGCAGTAGTGATACCTACTACCCGGTTAAAAGTAACCGTGCCATAAGCATAGCCTTGATAGGGGGTTGGTTCGGTAAGCACATAATCCCCGCAATATACCTCCACAGAGGGCTGTATCTGGCAACTGGCATTAACATAGGCGACACAGCCCAAGTAAGAATCATCTACGTAGATGTAGGTATTAGGGCTTATGTTTGCCTGATAGATGGTCAAGACTTGGTTATCGCAGTTGGTATAACTGATCGTACCCGTTCCACAACCCGTGCTGCGGCCATCATCTGGCATTGGCCGCTCACAGCTCGAGTTGACAAAAAACGCTTGATTGAGCAAGCTTACCTGACAACCATCCGATGATTTGGTGATCGTAAAGTCAGCATACTCCCCTGGCTTTAAGCCTGTTAGGGTAATTTTTCCTTCAGAAAGCTGGAGGTTGGTGGCCGTCTGTTCACCGTATTTACCAGCCTCATACTGAATGGAATAGGTGCTTGACGTCGTCTCTCCGCTGAGATAAATCTCTAGGCGGCCATCCTGAGCGTCACAACGACTTTCAGGGATGGCTATGACTTCGGACACTTGTAAATCACAATCGCTGCCCCGTGGGGTTTGACCATTGATAGCACTTTGAGCGTGCAAAGAAGAAACAATACCTCCACTAAGGAATGATAGGATAACTGAAGTGTAGTAAAAAGCTTTCATAAAGAAAAAATTTGTGCGTATTCTAGTGTTCGTGATATTCTTAGATTTGTATGGGCAATAAATGACCATGTCTTAGACTGTACAGCCTAAGACGAAAAAAATACAAGGCATGGCCATCTGTTTGCAAGTTAAATGACAGGCAACAGCAGGCTGTAAGAGGGAAAGCAAATGCGTTAAGATCTGGTCGCGGAAAAAATGAAAGGCGAGACCTTAGCGCTGTTCAAGTTAATGTGTTTGTTATATTAAGTAAGGCCATCAGCAAGCACTTTGGATTGACCATTGTCTGGCTGATGTTTGTGGGAGGATTGACCTCTACAAGGGGAAGTGATTTTTAACAGCAGCAAAGGTAATTAGCTTTGAGGAAGCTCACTACTTGTAAATAGTATAAAATAAAAAAATGTGACATAGATAAAATAGGATGATTTAAGCGAAAATAAGGTAATATACAGGATAAACACCATAAATGAATAATAAAACAAGCCGAAAGTGCAACATTTATTTGGATGAATTTTGCCACAAAAAGAAAGGGCCGAAGTCAATAAAGACTTCAACCCTCCAACATTAAACAAATATGCACAGTTTTAAATTCAATCTTTTCTCATATCTCAGAGATTAATATCTTTATTTCACTCATAAAGCCCTCAATGACAGGACAATCCTGTATATCATTGGAATAATCTGTCATTTTTAAAGGGAATGCCGAGCAATAGTCGGGGTAGTGAAACTTTGTTTGGGTATCTCTAAAACAAGAAGCTTAAAAACGTATTTTGCGATACAAATGTAGGAGTAACTTTTCACAAATTTCAGAATACATGGATATATTGAAAGCGAATGTGACAGTGTGCAGAGGGTATTTCAACTTTATGAATTTCACATTTTGTCAAAAAAAGGGCTTTATATTTATTTTAATTGATGAAATGCTACAAATATGGGCTTTATTTTATGATTTTGTTAACATCGAGTCAAAAATAGCTACAACTTTATTTTGCGATTTTATGCTTTTATTGTTTTGTTACCTTAACTATCTATGCGATTGAAGCAAAAGATTGAGCAAAAGTAGTTCTCTTTACAATTGTGATATTTTTTGTAAAACCTTTACCAACACTTATTGTCAAAAAAAGTTGTATTTTTTGATTGGGAAGTTCAAATATCAACATACATGACAACCATCAGCAAAGACTGGTTCTATCATTTTAAAGGATTTGAAGGTTTTTTATTGTTGGAGCGATCTCTATCCGTTCAAACTGTTGCGGCCTATCTGGCCGATATGGAAAAGCTGCTCCGTTTTCTGGAAATCCACCATATTGCAGCAGATGTCACAACTTTGCAAACAAACCACATCGAACAAATGTTGGGTTGGCTCAACGAAATGGGCTTGGCCGACCGCTCGCAGGCCAGGCTGCTATCTGCCCTGAAAACGTTTTACAAATACCTCATACTGGAAGAAATCACCGACAAAGATCCGTGTGCCTTGATAGATGGCCCTAAGCTAAGCCGTAAAATTCCTGCTGTACTGACATATGAAGAAATCCAAGCGATGATTCAAAGTATTGATCTGAGCCATCCTCAGGGTACACGCAATAGGGCTATATTAGAAACACTCTACGCCTGTGGCTTGCGCGTGAGTGAGTTGACGCAGTTGAGAATATCCAATCTGTATTTGGATATCGGTTTTGTAAAAGTGCAGGGCAAAGGAAATAAAGAACGTATTGTTCCCATCGGCGAAGAAGCCATCAAACACATACAACTCTACCAAAGCTCCGACCGCAGCAGCCAAATGAATATTCAAAAAGGGTTTGAGAACCACCTTTTCTTAAATAACAGGGGAAAAGCCCTGAGCCGCGTGATGGTTTTTCTGATCATCAAAGAATTGGCTGCCGCAGCAGGCATTCAAAAAAATGTCAGCCCACACACCTTCCGACATTCCTTTGCTACCCATTTGATTGAAGGAGGCGCCGACCTGAAAGCCGTACAAGACATGCTGGGACACGAATCTATAACCACCACGGAAATATACACCCACCTCGACACCGACTTCCTGCGCTCCACCATCATGCAATTCCACCCTAGAAGTCTCAAAAAATAACTTCAGTGGCGCCATATCCGTATTTGTGGTGGTATTCATTTCGGAAAGCACTGACTTCGGGCATGCGCCTCAGTTGGGTCGCAATGGCTTCGCGGAGTCGGCCTTTTCCAACGCCGTGAATGATGAATACTCGCTCTACGCCCAAACGGATGGCCTTTTCCAAATAGCGTTCAAAATGGCTCAGCTGCACCCTTAGAATTTCGGCATTACTCATCTTGCTGTGATCGGCTACCAGGTTTTCGATGTGCAAATCGATCTCAGGCACAAATTCGGATAAATCCAATACTTCGTGCGAGAGCCTGCCCAAAATATCCGACCAAGAATCCGATGTTCCTGGAGTATTGGTCTTTTTCTTGGTATAGGTTTTGAGGTCTTCGGCTTTTGGCTCCAGCGTTGTCAGTACGTTTTCGATCAACTTAAACAGATGAACTGGGCGGTTGAGCAAAGGCGCCGTAAGGGTCTTTTTAAAAAACACCTTGGGCTTGATGCGCAGGGTTTTGTGCATTTTCCCACCCGTACCTTCTGTGGTAATGCACCAACAGTCTATTTCAAAGACCGGGTTATCATTGAGCTGGTCATACAGTAAGACCCCTAACTCCACCCAAGACATTTTATTCAGTTTGGAACTCTGTTGCATGTGGATATAATCGTTCAACCACAGCTCAGTTGTGTAAATTAAGTCGTATCGGGTATCGTTGATGAGAAATACTTTGAATTGTTTAGCCTGCCCTTCCCTATCTAGTACCGGATCGAACGCCAATTGAAGTCCAGCGCTTTTTAAAATGGCGTATTGGCTTTCGATTGGCGGTTGTTGGGGGTTTGGCGTTGGGGCTTTGGGCGCTGTTTTGGGGCTGAGCTGCTTTACAGGCACGGGATCTGTGACAGGTACAATATCTTCTATGAACACAGGAATCTCAAAGCCATCTCCTTTTAAGAGCACATTCACCATATCCTGATCCAGCAATCCTGTGACTGTTCCCTCATCACTGGAATGCTTAAAACGTACTTTAGTGCCTATGGTGAATAACATAAGGTTTTTAGTTTCTGGTTTCTAGTTTCCCTGCCCCCGTCCGATCCGGAGTCGTCCCGCCCGGATTGATCCGTTCGGGCGGGCCGGGCGGGCGAATTCCGCTGAAAGCGGGAGGCGGGTGGTTTTTTACCCGGCTGATCCCGCGAAAAACGCGGGAGAAGACGGGCTGGTTTCGGAAAAATTTAGTTTTTTCACTCGAAGTTTTTCGCTTGAAATATCAAAATCAATACAACTATTTTGCTCCGTTGTTCAAAAATACCATTTTCGTCGAATTAAAATAACAGAATGATGAATTTAAGGTGGAAGGTGGCCCAAGCGGCAGAAATCAGGTGGTGGAACAGGTATTTGCGGAATAAGGAAGTTAACACATATATGGATCAGAAAAGGGCTTACTGGCATCGCGTACTTGATGCCTGTAACTTGAACCTCCCCAAAGGCGCAAAAGTGTTGGATGCAGGCTGCGGCCCTGCTGGTATTTTTATAGCGATACCCCATTGCGAAGTAATCGCCATCGACCCTTTATTGGATGCATACGAACGACAATTGCCGCATTTTCAGGCAGCCGATTATCCCTATGTACAGTTCCGCTGCCAGCCAATTGAGTCCATTTCAGAGCAAGGTGTTTTTGATTGGGTATTTTGCCTCAACGTCATCAATCACGTCGCCGACCTGAACAAAAGCCTGGATGCGCTTTGGGCGGCGCTGAAACCGGGTGCTTCCCTGGTTTTATCCGTTGATGCCCACAACCATGCCTTTTTAAAACGGCTATTTCAGCTCATTCCAGGAGATATTTTACACCCCCATCAGTATAGCTTGTTGGATTATCAGCAAATGTTGCTGCATCGTAAAGCCCGGATCGACCGCACCATTCTATTAAAAAAAGAAAGGATTTTTAATTATTATCTGTTCATCGCTCAGAAGCCTGAACCTTTTGGCTAAAGCTAGGCTTTTCCTGCCTGGGCTGCACCCAGTCGGGCAGGGAGTATTTGATTGCTAGGCTTAAAGCTAGGCTTTCGAGTAATCGACGGCTGGGTTTAAAGCTATGCTTTGGGGGCGACTTTTAGGCATGTGGCCAAGCATATAGTCATGCCAACACTCCCTTAGTGCCTTCCCGCCCGGCCTGTCCGAATGGACTACGTCCAGGCGGAACGATCCGGTCGGACGGGAGTGTTCTAAGTGTTGCAGCACACCCACACCCACACCCTCACTCCGACTTCAAACTCTTGATCGGATTTGCCAGAGCAGCCCGAACGGCTTGGAAAGAGACGGTCGCAAAGGCGATGAACAAAGCCAATACACCTGTCACCAGGAACACCCAATACTGCATCTCAATACGGAAAACAAAATTATTCAACCATTCATTCATCAGCCACCAAGCCAATGGTATGGCCAATATCAGGGCAATAAATACCAAGGCCAGAAAGTCTTTCGACAATAACGCGACGATACTGGTCAGACCCGCACCCAATACCTTGCGAATACCAATTTCCTTCACGCGCTGGGCTGCCGAATGCGTGGCCAAGCCAAACAAACCCAAACAGGATATGAGGATGGCTAACAAGCCAAAGCCTTTGCAAGTGGCAGAAAGGCGATTGTCATCTTCGTAAAACTGAGCGATTTGTTCATCCAGAAAACGACCGGAAAATATTTGTTCGGGCAATATCCGATCATATACTTGCTGGATGGAAGTTGTGGTTTGGGCAATATTGTCCGGGGTGATTTTCAGGCCAGCTTCCCAGTAAAATTCTTTCCGGGTAGTCATCAGCAGGGGTTGATGCGCTTCTCTCAAACTATGGGTATGAAAGTCTTTAACCACACCTACGATCTTTAATATACGGCGGCTACCCAAACGTATATTTTGGCCGATCACCTCTGCCGGATCCAGAATACCCAATTTTTCCAACAAGGTTTGATTCACCACGGCTTCGCGCATGGTATCGGATGGCGACATCCAATTACCTGCCAGCAAATGCATGTTGTAAGTTTCTGCGTAGTCGGCATCACAGAATTTCAGACTCACGCCATAAGGCTCATCTTCCGTTCGGGAACCATAGCGGAAATTAGTGTCCCAGGTATTTCCCGAAAAGGGCTGATCGCTACTAAAACTGACTTTCTCCACAGCCGGCAAAGCCAACAATTCCCTTTTCAAGGTTTCTTGCTTATTGACCGTCAAGCTGTCGGTATTGTAGTTGAAGGTATAAATCAGATCCTGGCTAAAGCCCAAATCGCGAGAGCGAATGTAATCCAACTGCAAAATGGTAATGATGGCCCCAATAATAAGCCCCTGAGCGATCACAAATTGCAACACCACCAATGACTTTCTCAAGGCAGTGCCACCTATAAAGCTATTATCCGCATTGTTTTTCAATGCTTTGACTGGCTTAAAACCAGCCAGGGCGAGTGAGGGGTACAAGCCAGCCAAGAAGGTGACCACTACTGCGGTTAAGCCCAAAAATGCCAGTACTGAAGGATTGGATAAAAACGGCAACTCATCCGGCACATCGGAGATGCGTTTGAGCAAAGGTGAGCACAAACCAGCCAATAACGCGCCCAGCATAACAGACAAGAAAACAATCGTACCAGTTTCGCTCATAAATTGGGCGATCAGCTGGCTGCGCCTGCTGCCCAGGGTTTTGCGCACGCCCACCTCTTTGGCCCTTAAAGAAGCCTGTGCAGTAGCGAGGTTGACGAAATTAAAACAGGCCATTACGAGAATCAATATGCCAATGGCAGATAAAATTCTCAAACGGCTTTTACTGATAATATGGGAGCCGGAATGACCGTAGTCCTCATTATAGTGCAGGTCAGAAAGAACCTGCAGGTGATGCCTCCTACCGGTGACATCAGAACCATCTTTGTATTCTTCTTTTCCTACTTCAACCAGTACGGCATTGGCTGCATCCCATTGGTCGGTATTTTGCAACAAAGCATAGACCTGATTGTTGGTGCTGCAACTATTCCAGCCTTCATCGAAAAAAAACAAGTCTTTGTTGGCGCGGAGTGTGGCGTAGGAAATCAAATAGGGATAGGTGAAATCACAATTAGTGGGTAAATCCCGATATACTCCTTTGACCGTCACCGGAACCAAGTTGTCCACCAGCACCGTTTTGCCCACTGCTTCTTCCCATCTTTCAAAGCATTTGGTGGCCCAACTTTGGCTCAGCACAACAGTACCCGGCTCATTGAAGGCCGTTGCTGGCTCTCCGTCAAGCCATTCCAGATCGAAAATGCGGAAGAAGTCGGGATACACAAAAAAGGCCGTTTCCGCCCCTTCCATACCAAACTTTTTCAAAGGAGGCCCACCATTGGGGTTAGGTATCGTAATGCTAGACCAGAGTTCGTGAACGGGACTGAAGGCTTCAAACTGGCTAACGGTGCTTTTCATCACGTCCATAGCCGCAACTGGTATGCAATAGCTCGGATATATTTCACCCTCCGCACTTCGCTCTTCCGACACGACGCGCACAATGCGTTCATATTGAGCAAAGTTTTTATTGAAGCTCAATTCATAATGGACGATCCGGTATATCAGCAAAGCCGCCGCCAAACCAATGGCCAAACCGGCCACATTAATAAAGGTGTAAATTTTGTTTTTGCGCAGGCTGCGCCATGCAATTTTCAGGTGATTATAAAACATGTGGTTTTAACTTGTTTCTCAAAAAGATAACAAGTAATATGCCATTGTTTCAATCGATTAATAATCAACCACTTAAAAGATGGGCTTTTTGAAAAATTGTACGCTAATGAACGCAAGTGTATCATTAGCGTACAGCTTTTAGTATTCTGTTTGCGGCACCACGACATAACCGCTGGTGGCAAATTCTTCAAAATCCTTGTACTTGATCCAAATGTACCCACTGCTGCCCCACACTCGCCCCCAACTGCTGAGTACTTCAAAAGCTTCCAGGTTGTCGTCATACCCTACCACAATAAACGGATATGATTTGGTCTCGTCGTCTTTGTTTTCGTCCGCAATGAGTAAGGAAGCATCCAAATACTTGACTTCTACTGCTTTGGAAGCCCATTCCGCTTTTTTCGACATGTCCAGTTCTGTGGTATAGAGCAAGTCTTTGATTCGGGGGTGCGCATTGAATTCAATGACTACCGGGTTGCCGCGCATCAAGGCTTTGCGGGTTTCGAAAGAGCGCTGGCTGGGACGGGTTACATCGCGGAACAAATAAAGAAAATTTTGGATGGTGTATTTTTGCGTCGCATACACTGCGGGCGGTATGGTGCGCGACCCATACGGCATGATAGATGCGCTGACCGTTCCTTCATCTACCAGCAATTGCAGGGCATCTTTGGCTGTAACCGTTTTATTGCTTGCCAAGAGATTTAGAGAAATGTAATCCGGGCTGAGGTTGATTTTGTAGTTTTCATTCAAATTGACGTAGTATTCCAGGGCGCTGGCGATGGTATAGGCCAGTTCTTCCCCTTCGGTACTCACTTTCCTGACTGGCATCATGTAAGGCTTAATGGTTTGCACATCCAGCATATCGCGTGGGTCTTTTCCAATACCGGGCACGGTGATCATGTGCTGGTCAAAGACCTGGGGGTCTTTGATGCCAATTTCCTGTGAAAGTAAGCGTTCATTTTGTGACCAAACACAAAGGGGGAGCATTAATACAAAAGCAGAGAAAAAGGTTTTCATGTTATCAATAGTTTGTCATCCCAACGAAAGAGCAAGGGCAAATCTTATGATAAAAAAGAATTTTTTATGCGATTAGTCAAAATGAATCTGGTAATTGCGAAAAAAAAGAATACAAGCCAGAAAAATTATGCATTCCTCCGCTTTTTTGCATCATGTGAGAAAACAAATCCCCCCTGGGAAAACGTTTCACAAACGGCGGCCCCTCATTGATATATGGCTCCGATTACAAACCGATACATATGAAAATCGTTAAAAGAATCCTGCTGGTTGTTGTTATTCTGCTAGTACTGCTCATTGGGGCAGCGATCGCCCTGCCCATTCTTTTCAAGGATGAACTCTTGGCATTTACCAAAACTGAGATCAATAAAAATGTGAACGCAAAGGTCGATTTTGCCGATGCCCATCTGTCACTGCTGCGGAGCTTTCCCGATTTTAGCTTCAAATTGGAAGACTATAATATATATGGTGTGGATGAATTTGAAGGCATTGCCCTGGCACAGGGAAAAGAACTCGCTTTTACCCTCGATGTCATGTCGGTGATCAAAGCAGATCGCCCGATTGAAATCCATTCGGTGAGCCTGATAGACCCCAAAATTGATATTCGGGTGCTCAAAAATGGCAAAGCCAACTACGATATCGCCATCCCCTCTGCCGATTCTACTGCAACAGAAGAAAGCGCCGATTATGGCAATGTCCGCATTCAACTGCAAAAATACAATATCGAAAATGCCAGCATCCGGTATGAAGACAAAAGCGCCGATACGTACCTAAACATCAGCGGACTCGACCACAGCGGCAAGGGCGATTTCACCCTCGATATTTTTGACTTGACGACCACCACGCATATCGACGAGTTAAGCGTAGCGCAAGGCGGCATTCCTTATTTGAAAAAAGCCCGCACCGACTTGGAAGCTGTTTTCAACATCGATATGCTCAACAGTAAATACACGTTCAAAGAAAATAAACTCAGCATCAACGATCTGATTCTGAATGCAGATGGCTTTGTGCAAATGCCCGATGAAGATATTGTGATGGACATCGCTGTAAGTTCGCCGCAAAATGAGTTCAAAAACCTGCTCTCCCTCATTCCTAACGCTTATATTGCAGGCTATGAAAACGTAAAAGCCGATGGCCAATTCGAGTTTGCAGCAACAGTAAAAGGTACTTATAACGGGGAAAAAGAACAATTGCCCGGTTTTAACATCAAATTGGAGGTCGAAAACGCCAATGTGCAGTATCCGGATTTGCCGATGGGCATCAGTGGTATTTACACCCAAGCGCTGGTCAACAGCCCTGGCAGCGATTTGGATCAATTGACGGTGGATGTGCCGCGTTTTAGCATGAAATTGGGCAGCAATCCTTTTACAGCCCGATTCAATTTAAAAACTCCGATTTCCGACCCCGACCTCAAAGCCGAAGCAAAAGGTACGATTGACTTGGCACAACTGGCCAAAGCCTTCCCGATGGATGGCGTAGATCAACTCAATGGCATCATCAACGCCGATGTGCGGGTGGATACGAGATTGTCTTACATCGAAGCACAGGCCTATGAAAAAGTCAACATGGATGGCGGCCTACGCATCAATAACATGAATTACAAAACGACGGGCTTGCCAAGCATGCAAATCCAAAATATGGATATGGCGTTTACCCCTCAGAAGGTCAACCTAAAAGCGTTTGATGCGAAACTGGGCAAAAGCGAGGTGCAGGCCCAAGGCAACATTGACAATATTTTGGCCTATTTTTCACCAGAGAAAACCATGCGGGGTGACTTGAGCGTGCGTTCCCGCTATTTCAACGCCGATGAATGGATGCCAGCCGAAGAAGAAGGCGCAGTGGCTACTTCTGAGACAACAGCGGAAGAACCCGTTGAAATTTTTGACCGCTTTGATTTTAAACTGGATGCTCGCGCCGATAAAATCGATTACGACGTTTACACCGTCACCGATGCCATAGCCATCGGGCAAATGACGCCCAACCAACTCACCGTTAGCACCCTGATGGGCAAAATAGGCAACAGCGATTTTCGCGCTTCTGGTGTGATCACCAATCTGTTCGACTACCTATTTGAAGGCGGCGTACTGGGCGGTAGCATCAAGGCCAATTCCAACCTGTTCGATTTGAATCAGTTTATGCCGGAAGAAACAGCCAGTAGCAGTACGAGTACGTCATCAGGTTCTTCCTCCTATGGCGTAGTGCCTGTACCACCCAATATCGATATGGAAATACATGCGGAAGTGGCCAAAGTGATCTACACCAACCTTGAGTTGAATAACATCAAGGGACGCTTGGTTGTAGAGGACGAAGCCGTAGTATTGGACGGTGTGACGGCCAACGCATTTGGCGGAAGCCTGGGCATGAGCGGAAGTTATGATACCAAAGATGTGGAAAATCCGGCTTTCAGTTTTAAATACGACATGAATAAGGTGGACTTTCAAAAGGCTTTTAGTTCTTTGAACACTTTTCAGCAAATCGCGCCTATTGGGCAATACATCGCCGGCATCTTTTCCACCACCTTCATCATGGACGGCACTTTGGGCAAGGATTTGATGCCCAAACTGGAAAGCCTGAATGCAGAAGGGTTTTTGGAAACCATCAACGGGATCATACAATCTTTCCCCGCTGCACAATCAGTCGGCAACAAACTCAATATCGACTACCTGAAGGACAATATCAAGATCGAAAATACCAAAAACTGGTTTGAGGTCAAAGACGGTGCCCTGGAAATCAAGCCCTATGATACCAAAGTGAAGGACATTGCCCTGCAAATGGGTGGCAAGTATTTCCTCAACAATAACCTGGACTTCGACATACTGGCCAAAGTGCCTCGCAAAACTTTAGAGAACAATGCTTTGGGTGCTGCGGCTGGTACTGGCTTCAAATTCCTGCAAGGCGAAGCCTCCAAGCTGGGTATAGACATCAAGCAGGGCGAATTTGTCAACCTGAAAATTAACTTGAGTGGCGACTGGCAAAAACCCAAGCTGGGGCTAAAAGTACTGGGCATGGATGGCGAAGGCGAAACCTCTCTGGTAGATGCCGCCAAAGAAGAGGTGAAAGATCAGGTGAACCAAAAAGTGGAAGAAGTCAAACAAGAAGCCAAAGACCGGGCTCAAAAAGCAGCGGATTCCCTCAAGACGGTGGCCAAGAAAGAAGCGGATAAGGCCATAGATAAAGCCAAACAGGAGGCCGAAAAAGCAGCCAAGGAAAAATTGGGTGAAGTCATAGATTCTACCACTCAAAAGAAAGTCGAAGAAGCCCTGGGTGAAAAAGGCCAGGAAGCCAAAGATAAAATCGAAGACAAACTCAAGGACTGGAATCCTTTTGGGAAAAAGAAGAAGAACTGAGTAGGTTTGACAACTGCCGGCAGCAACACAAAGAGGCTGCTGGCAGTTGTGTTGTAGGGGTTGAGCCTGCCCTATGTATGGCGGTTACGGGCTGAATATGCCAGTGTTGGTCATTACTTCTAGCTGCACTAATTATTTAGTTTTAGCTTCATCAGGATGTCTATTTGTTGGTCATTTCCCAATTTAAAAATGTGTTTGTCAAAGGCAACAAAACCGTTTTTCTTGTAAAAATTGATCGCCCGTGGATTCTCTTCCCAAACCCCCAACCAAATAAAGTCTAAATTTTTTTCTTTTGCTATTTGTATGGCTTTGTCGAATAGCAATTGCCCTACCTCTTTACCATGGTATGCTTCTACAACGTAAATTCGTTCAATTTCTAGTGCTTTGTCGTCTTTTAATTCCGTTTGTGATTGCCCAAAGTTTATTTTCAAATATCCAATTACCATATTGTCAAGTGCAGCAAAATAGAAGTCAGCATTCTTGTCGTTCAATTCAGCAGCCAGCTTATCAATAGAAAAACCTTCCTCCAAATATTTTTTCATATTTTCTTCCGTATTGCCGACAGAAAATGTTTCGTAAAAAGTCTGCCTCCCAATTTCCTGTAATTGGTTGATATCGCTTGGGGTTACTTTTTTTATTTCAATTGCTGTCATCATTCTTTTGTTGCTTGTTGCCTGAGATTTTTGCATTGCCGAACAGTAAAGCCAGCTAAATATAAATGCCTAGCATTGAAAAGTCAATATCCTCAATATACTTTTTTGCCACTAATTCTAAAGTATTGCCCCTCCCCCCGCCATACGTTCATACCGGATCAACGCTTCTGGTACCGATTGCCTATTCCATACCGAATGCAGCGCCAGCGCAGCACCTAGCGCCGTAGCCTGGGCTACCTCGGCAGCAAGCACCTCCATATCCGGGAAAGCTTGAGCTAAGAGCTGCATGTAATAGCTATTTTTGGAAAAACCCCCATCTACGAAAATGCGGCGCACCGGGGATTGACCGATAGCCAGGCGCGTTGAAGCCACTTGCTTATCTACCAATTCTTGCATAAAACTTTTGTAGGCTTCAACTGCGACAGGGTGGGCTTTTTCCTCTTCCCAATCAGGTGATTTGAAAAAATCAGGTGACGATAGGCCATATTCCGAAGCCAGTTGTTTGATACGGGTATCGTATTCGTGGCCACCAAAAAAGCGGGCAGCTTTGACCGGTTTCCCTTCAAAAGTGAGGTAACACAAGCAGTCTTGAGCCAGCTCTTCGGCGCTAAGCGCTTCGGTATTGAAAGGATTCAAACTGATGCACCAGGTACCGGTAGAAATCAATACAAAAGGTTGTTGAAAGCAAGCCAGGTAAGGAATCAGGGCGGCAGAGCTGTCGTGCAAGCCAATGCCATTGGTGGATAGACTTTGTTGGGACTGGGTTTGAATGGGCGGAAATTTTTCCGCTAACCCTTCCGCTTTCACCCAATTGTGGTAATCGTTTTTTTGAAAATCCCAAAGCATGGTATGGCAACCCAGGCTGGTCATTTCACAGCACAACGAGCCACCCAATAGCAATGCAACCCACTGTGGCAGGTGCAGCGAGTATTTAATTTGCTGAAAAACATGCGGCTTATGGTGTTTCAACCAGAGCAATTGCAGGCCGGAATTGAGATGCCCCAACAGCGGAGAGGCGGTTTCGAGGGATAGTTTTTCCACGCCGCCGTACTGTGCTAAGAACCAGTCCTGTAAATCCGCAGGAAATGGTTTGAGGTAGTTGTACAGGGGGGTAACAGGCTGTAGCTCGGCATCCAGATGCACCAAACTCGCCCCGTAGGTGGTACAGTTAACCGCTTTGATGTGAAAACGGGAATCCCTTTGCAATTCCCGAGCTGTTTGCTGTACCCAGCTTTTCAAACGGTCGATGTCCTCGCCCGCATGGCCGTCATCATCGATGGTTTCGAAAAATTGGCTGGTGCTTTCAAAAACGATCTGATAGCGCTCGTCGAAGACGAAGACTTTCTTATTTGTTTTACCGATGTCGAATACCAGGCAATGGTTCATAATTTACAATCCTGTCGCTACGCTTTTAGTCCCCCTTTTCTCAATCAAACGTTCCCTGATTTTCAGGCGACGGAAAACCCTAATGGGATCCATCGCAGCGCCTGATTGCCGCATGGCTTCCACTACTAAGGGGCGCACATCCGTGGCAAAGGCATCCCGCAGCAGTTCTTCAGCAGCAACAACATCGTTGCTTTCCTGCGCTTGGTACAAACTTTCTCGATCCACCAAAAGGGCTTTGGCATAGGCGCAAAGGATATTTTGAACGCTTTGGAGCAAATCTTCCAGAGAATCCTTGGTATTGTGACTGGCATCGATCATCCAAGCCAGCGGCGGATTTTTCACCTGAGGGTCGTTCATCGCATCCACCAACTCCTGGAAAATCAGGAACAATTGGTAGGGCTTGATGCTGCCTGTTGTCAGGTCATCGTCGCCATACATCGAGCCATTGAAGTGAAAGCCCCCCAATCTGCCAAAATGCATCAGTCGAGCCACAATCTGCTCAATATTGGTGTTGGGTAGGTGATGCCCGAGATCAACCAATACTTGTGACCGATTGCCCAAATAATGGCACAGGGAAAGCGAGGTGCCCCAGTCGGGAATCACCATGGAATAAAAATTCGGTTCGTAAGGCTTGTACTCCAATAACAAAGTCCAATCCTCCGGCATTTTTTGATAAATATCGGCCAAGGCTTCGGCGGTGCGCTGCCAGGCCCTGCGGAAATGCTGTTGCCCGGGAAAGTTTGAACCATCGGCCAACCAAACCGTCAGCACTTTGGCATCTAGTGATTGGCCATATCGTATGCACTCGATATTGTGTTCAATAGCCTGCTGTCGGGTAGCGGCATCTGTGTGAGCCAAAGAGCCAAACTTGTACGAATAGGTTTGATCCGCCTGATCCTGAAAGGTATTGGAATTGACGGAATCAATGCTCAAGCCTTGCTCAGCCAACATTTGCTTCAAAGCCAGTGTATCCTCCGGTATATCCCAGGGAATGTGCAGGGAAATAGCGTTGGAAGACCGATTCAAGGCATGCAAGAGTCCGACGTCCTCTATTTTTTCTTCCAAGTTGCGGGGTTCGCCGCCACGGGGAAAGCGTCCAAACCGCGTGCCGCCCGTGCCCAAGGCCCAAGAAGGAATAGCGACTTGAAAAGCCTTTATTTTTTCCAAAACAGCAGCAACTTCTATGCCCTTTCTGTTCAACAGTTCGGCTATATATTGAAAGCCCGTATCGTGCAAAGTCAATTTTTGCCGATTGTCTTCTTGGATTTGATCTTGTATGAAATTCATAACATGCCTACTATAATGGTGTTGTTGAACGATTTACCTCAAAAAGCCCATAGCCACACCGCCGTCCACGTTGAGGGCATTGCCCGTTGACTTGTTCAAAAGCCCACTGACTAAAACAAATACAGCATTGGCAATATCGTCTGGCAAAATAATTGCTCCAAGCAGGGTGCGTTTGGCGTAAAAAGCGGGCAATTCTTCCACGCTTACCCCGTAGGCTTTAGCGCGGCCTTCAGCCCAACCACCTGCCCAAATATTAGAACCTGCAATAACGGCATCGGGATTGACCATGTTGACGCGAATGTGATCACCACCCAATTCGGCTGCCAGCAGACGGGTCATGTGGGCTTGGGCCGCTTTTGCAGCGCCGTATCCGACGTTATTCGGCCCAGCTACTACGGCATTTTTGCTCACAATATTCACCACATCGCCGCCGAAGCCCTGTTTGCGCATAACGGCTACGCCAGCTTGGCTCACCAGGAACTGCCCTTTGACGAGTATGTTCTGCAATTTATCCCAATCGCTGAGGCTGTGTTCTAATAGGCCTTTTGATATGCTGATACCCGCGTTGCTTACAACGACATCCACCCCGCCAAATGCCAGACAAGCGGCATCAAATGCGGCAGCTACCGCATCGGCGTCTGTTACATTCAAAGGCGTTGTTGACACGCTGTCTTTGCCGAAAGTTTTCACAAACTCCGCTTTGGCATCCTCCAAACGCTGCTCGTCTATATCGTTCAACACCACACAAGCGCCCTCAGTAGCTAGTTTTTTAGCAGTTGCCAAGCCAATGCCGCCGCCGCTGCCCGTTACCAAAGCGACACGACCAGAAAGTGGTTTGGGTTTGGGCATGCGCTGTAGTTTGGCCTCTTCCAAGAGCCAGTATTCGATGTTGAAAGCTTCCTGCCGAGGTAAGGCCGTATATTCCGTAATGGCTTCCGATCCCCGCATTACATTGATGGCATTGATGTAAAATTCGGCAGCCACCCGGGCGGTTTGCTTGTCTTTGGCAAAGGTGAACATGCCCACCCCCGGATAGAGCATCACCACCGGATTAGGGTCGCGCATCGCGGGTGAATGGGGGTGTTTGCACGTATCGTAATAAGCAGCATACTCCGCCCGGTACTGTTCAAAGGCCGGTTGTAGCGCTTTTTTAACCTCCTCCACATCCGCCAAATTGGCATCCGATGCCATAGACAAGACCAGCGGTTGGATCTTTGTTCTTAAAAAGTGATCGGGGCAACTGGTACCCAATGGCGCCAATTTGGCCAGGTCATTGGAATTGATGAATTCCAATACCCGCGCATCATCGGTAAAATGGCCGATCATCATCCGCTCGCTGGAGCAAAAACCCCGCAAAACAGGGGCAATCGCCGCAGCTTGCTTTTTGCGCGCACCTGCGTCCATGCTCTGCACCTTAGCACCACCAAACACTGGCCGTTTTTTGCCTAAATGCCGTTCGATGTAAGCGCTAGCCTGCTCAATGACCTCCAGACTGTTCAAATAACAGGCTTTGGATGTGTCGCCCCAGGTAAATAAGCCGTGTCCGCCCAATACGATACCGCGGATACCCGGATTTTCAGCGAGGCATTTTTCCAACTGCAAGCCCAAGTCAAAACCGGGCCTTTGCCAGGGCACCCAGCCCATGGTGTCGCCCCATATCTCGCGGGTAACGGCCGGACTGTCTTTTGCAGCAGCTATGGCAATGACAGCATCGGGGTGCAAATGGTCGATGTGTTTAAAAGGGAGTAGCCCATGCAAAGGGGTATCAATGCTGGGCGCGGCACTGTCCAAATCGAACAAGCAGTGCAACTGTAAACCCACGATTTCATCTTCAAATTCGATGCCTCGATATCGGTTTTTCAACTGCTGTAGCTTTTCGACGTATAATCCGGCGATGCCCTTCCGAGTTAAAGTACCGATGTCGCCTCCTGAGCCTTTGACCCACATCACTTCTACCTCTTTTCCGGAAAGCGGGTCTTTTTCAATGGTTTTACAAGAAGTATTTCCTCCACCGTAATTGGTAATGCGGAGATCCGCTCCCAAGATGTTGGAGCGGTATAGAAAAAGCGCAATTTGGTCGTCGCCCAGGGATGCCGCTTTGGCATCGTCCCACAAATAATTGACGTGATTGAAATTCATTTTTTTTATTGGTTTACCGAGTAAATGCTGGAATTGATTTTGTGATTTACTCGGATGGTTTTATCAAGTGGTTCGTCAAGTCCCCTACCCTTTCGCAACAGACTTGTTCCAAGACTTGCTGCAATTGTTTTTTCAAAATACTGGCCACATGATCGCCCCCGGCAGCGCCCATGGCCGCCACCCCGTACATGAAGGACCGTCCCAGAAAGGTAAATTCCGCACCTGAAGCCAGCGACCTGGCCACATCCACCCCCGAACGGATGCCGCTGTCGAGCATGATCTTTATTTTTCCAGTATGGTTTTCCACAATGGGTGCCATGGATTTGATGCTGGACTGTCCGGCATCGAGTTGCCGACCGCCGTGATTGGACACGATGATACCGTCAAAACCCAGGCGAATGGCCATTTCGGTATCTTCTGCGCTGGCAACCCCTTTGAGCACCAGTTTGCCCTTCCAGCGGTCGCGAATGGGGGCAATTTTTGCTTCACTGAGCCTGCCTGAAAAGGTTTGGTTCATGTATTGCCCCAGTTGCCCCATGTCCATCCCTTTGGGCATGTACTTCTTGAGGTTGGCAAATTCGGGTTGCCCATGAAAAAGTGTCCGCAAAGCCCAGTTGGGTTTACCCAAAATCTGGATCATATTGGACAGGGTCATTTTCGGAGGCATAGCCAGTCCGTTGCGGATATCGCGAGGTCGGTAGCCAAATGTCGGCACATCGCACAATACACAAAGTACCTCGCAGCCGGCTGCTTCTGCCCGATCGAGCAAATCATCCCGCAGGGCATTTTCAGTAGGATGGTACAATTGGAACCAGAATCGACCATCAGTGATTTTGCCAATGGTTTCAATACTGGCCGTGGTGACCGTACTGAGTACAAAAGGGATATTGTGTTGCACCGCGGCTTTCGCCAAAATTTCCGGTGCACCCGGCCACATCAACCCTTGCAACCCAATAGGTGCAATGCCAAAAGGCGCGTCGTAGGTTTTTCCGAAAAGCTCCGTTTTCAAACTGGAGGCATTGTGTCCCCTCAGGTAATACGGCTTCAATTCGATTTCCCGAATCTCAGACGTGTTTTTGTGCAAATTCACATCTTCGTTGCAACCTCCATCAAGGTATTCAAAAGCAAACCGGGGAATGCGCTCTTTGGCTCGCTGTCGGAGATTTTCTATGGCGGGATATTTCATAACTGTATTTTTTCAGGACTGTTTTTGTAAACCTTTGCTCAAGAGCAGATAAAGCAGGCCACATCCCAACCAGGCAGGAAACGTCAAAAAAGACAGAAATATACCTTGCGATTGGGATAGGTAAAAAAACAAGCCACCACTGAGTACCCACGCCAGTAGCACGGCCATATTGAAAGTCGAGCCGGAATGCTCTGCATAATTTCTAATCATCCCTACTCTATCTGCGAAATAATGCTCAAACACGATGATCGCTCCAACCGGTGCCAGGATAAATCCATACACGGCCACAAAATCCAACAACTTCATGGCGAAAGCTGGGAATAAGCCTGCAATGGTAGC
This sequence comes from uncultured Saprospirales bacterium, assembly GCA_937864265.1. Classification (GTDB taxonomy): domain Bacteria; phylum Bacteroidota; class Bacteroidia; order Chitinophagales; family Saprospiraceae; genus CALMIR01. The sequence continues at coordinate 29,644 of CALMIR010000156.1, forward strand.
CAGCGAACCAGCCACTACGGTTACCCAAAAGGTACTCGCTTTGGGCATGATCGCCTGAAAGGCCAGGCCGGAGCGATAGATAGTCGGATTGGCCGTCGTCCACCCCGCTAAAATGACCGTGAGGATGCCAAAAACACCGATGGCATTATACGCCAGCGGGCCGGGTGCTACGGATGGAGCATTTCCCTGAGCCAGAATAGCAACTGCTTCCGGTGTTTTTAAATAAGCGGCATACAACAACGCCGCAGCAATCCAAGCCATATAATGCCCAACATACATACCTGCTGCGGTAGTCCAACCTGCATTCGGGCTTTTGGCGTAGCGGAAAACCGATAGGTCGCTCATCCCTATGTGCATCGCGGCGTTGCAAAACCAAGACCAGATGACGACATGCCAAAAGGTGTATTTGATCTGTCCGGGAAACGGCTCACTGCCTTCGCCCCAAATGTTCCAAAAATCACTGAAGTTTTTTACATCCAATTGCCCCAAAGCGGAAATTCCGGCCACCAAAAATCCGGTAACGATAATGGGCGACATCACATTGGCCGCTTTGGTAACTGTTTGGAAGCCTTTAGCAGCAATGAAGGTAAACAGCCCTCCCAATATCAGTACAATGAGCACCCAAGTAATGCCGTTGGGCATGGTATCCGTCAGCTTGGGCATTTCCATGTTGAATGGAATTCCCACTGCGGTTGCCGAAACGGTGATCATGCTACCGGCAAGAAAACAAAAGAGTACTCCATTGGCCAAATTGTAGAGGGTGACCAGATTTTTTCCGCAAATTTTTTCCAGTTGAAAATAAAGCGTCAGCCGGTATTTTGTGGCCAACTCAGCCGTTAAAAAACGCCAACTGAGCACCGCCAGGAAATTGCCAATCAGCAAGCCCACAATCAAATCGAAAGCACTTACGCCCGCGGTCAGAAATAGCGGCCCGATCACGAATTCCGTTCCGGCAGCGTGTTCTCCGGCGTACATAGCCAAAAAACTTTTCCACCCTTTCCAATGCGAGGCAGGTACGGGCTCCCGTTCAAATTCCTCTGTTTGCAGTTGCTTTTCGTTTTGCATGATGAATTGGTTGAAATAAAGGGTTGTTATTTATACCTAAGCCCAAATCCAAAAGGATACAGAGGCGCTTCTGAATCGTAAGGCACATCGGGCTTTTGCTGCTGCACGGCTTCCATACTGGAGGGCAGTTCAAAAGGCAATTTCCCCTCTGGTTTGGCTTTGCCAAAAATGACATCCAGCACCGCTGCATCGCTCGCGCCATAGTTGCCCAATACCGCTTTTGCTGCTGCATTGATTTCCGGGATAACAGCCGGACGGTCGAGGTAAATGTCCACAACAGTTGGCACTGTTTTACACAAATCGAGTACCTCCTGAAGAGCCTCTTCTTTGAAGTCGAGATCGCCATGATGGAAGCCTTTCGCGAATGGAATATCCGTTTCTACCGGCATCCAGGGCGTATTCAAGCGTATGATGGCGATGTCCGCAGCTTTCGGGTCGTTGACTACCGTTCCGTATTTCGCAGCGACTTCTGTGTTTATGTTTTTTACATAAATTTTCAGTTTGCCCGGTTGGAGGGGCAGTGTCTTTTTAGCGTTTTTCAACAAAGTCATGGAGCGGCGTTGGGCTATATCCGCTTCTTTTTGAAACGCCGCGTTCCCTACGATAACACCCACTTTGGTTTCATCCACATAGGGATCATCGAAAAGCCCCAGTTGAAATTTTTGGCGCAACAGACGCCGTATTGACTGGTTGATGCGCTCTTCCGTCAGTTGACCTTCTTTTACCAATTGCACGACATGCTGAGGCAGGCTTTCGCCGCCAAACTGATCAACGCCAGCATCCAAGGCTTTTTTCACCCGTTCTACTTCGCTCAGGTGTTCTACGCCCCAAGCGCGGGCAGGCCAGGTAAAAGCGGGCGTTTTCATATCGGAAATCAGCCCCCAATCAGTGCAGACGACGCCATCGTATTGGTATTTCTCGCGCAGCAAAGTAGTGATGATGGACTTATTGAAAGACATGGCTACGTCTTCATCGGTCTGACCCACAGGAATGCCGTAATAAGGCATGATGGCTGCCGTGCCTGCTTTGAAGGCCGCTTCAAAAGGAATGAGGTGATAATCGAACTTGTTGCCCGGATAGACCTGCCCTTTATGGAATGGGAAGTGGGGATCCAACCCTTCGTTTTGGGGGCCGCCACCGGGAAAATGCTTGGTCATAGCAGCTACACCGTTGCGCAAATCACCCGTTTGTAGCCCTTCGATATAAGGAACAACCAAGCGAGCCGTCAATTCGGCATCTTCGCTGAAATTGCCACTGATGCGCGGCCAGCGAGGTTCTGTGGCGAGGTCAATCTGTGGAAAAAGGCTTTCGCGGATACCCACAGCCAGGTATTCCTGCCGTACCATATCGGCAAAGCGGCGCACCAGTTCTTCGTCGCCTATGGCAGCGAAGCCGGGTGGCTCCGGCCATTGGGAGAAGCCCGTGGCAGGCATAGAGAAAATGTTGTTGCTGAAATGGTTGCGCGGATCGCTGGCGATGGTAATGGGAATCCCCAAACGTGTATTTTCTGCAAATTGCTGTAAGCGGTTGTACCATTTGGCAATGACTTTTGGATCAGAAGGCAATTGCCAGACGTTGAAATGGCTCATTTGCAGGTTCCGGATATTGTCCACGGCAGCAGGCCTTCGCGCAGCGATTCCTTCTACTTTTGAGGGATCAGGCTCAATGCTGCCATCGTTATTCACCCCTACGCCGTTGATGAACATTTGTCCGGCCTTTTCTTCCAGGGTCATCTGGGACAGCAAATCATCCACCCGTTTTTCTATGGGCTGGGTGGCGTCTTCGTAGATGTCCTTTTTGCCGTTGTGGTTGAGGTCGCGGTAATTTTTCAGCCATCCGTGGTTGTCCAGCCAAGCGGCAAAAGCATCGATCCATTTATCGCTGGGAAGCCCTTGTTCGCGCATGCCAAACCCATGACCTCCTTTTTCGTAGATGTGCATTTCAATGGGCTGTTTGGCAGCATTCCATTGGTCATACAGCGCGGTGCATTGGGTTTGGAAGCCGAAGAAATCGTCGCTCGTGACGGCAATGAACAAGGGCATGGGGTTATCCGGCATGTTGGACGTATTAACGACGTGCAGGGCAGGGTAAATGGGCGCAGCAAAATCGGGTCTGCTGGCGGCGGTGTACTCAAAAGCAGCCGAGCCGGCCACCGTACCTCCTGCTGAAAAACCAATGATGCCGATGCGATTGGGTCGAACGCCAAACTCGGCGGCATGGCTGCGCACATATTCGATCGCGGCCAGGCCATCGGCTTTTGCCAAAGCAATGATGGGTGTCATTTCTCGATCCATCCGTTCTTGGTCGCCCATTTTTTGCATGAACTCCATTTCGCCATATTCGCCAGTTGGCACCAGGCGGTATTTGAGTACAAAGGCGGCAATCCCGTTTTTGACACACCAATCGGCTACCCAGTTGCCCTCGCTTAGGATGCTCAAGGTGTGAAATCCACCGCCCGGAGCAATAATCAGGGCCGTGCCGTTGGCAATGGCCGGATCGGGTAAGTAAGCCGTTATAGTAGGTTTTGAAACGTTGGAAACCAACTCGTTTTGCCACATTGGGCTGGTATATTGCCGTTCGGGCGTATGCCAAACAATGCCCTCGGCTTTGGGCGTATTGGTCAGTTCAATCACGCTTTGGGAGAAAAGCGGATTCAGGCAATACCATAAAATGGCAATATAGGCAATACATTTTTTCATATACCGTATTTTTGGCGAAACTAACTTTATTTCCCGGTTTGATAAATGTTCAAGAGGATTGATTTTTTTCAAGCCTACTCTTGATTCAATATTCTGACCGGCCCCAATAATCCCGAAGGAGTTAACTCCGCATTGGCCTGGTAAAATGGCATGGTAGTAAAAGTTATCTTATCTTTTACGTCTGGTTGCGCATCGCCAATGAGGCGGTTTACCCAGGTGTTGGTCACCTTGATTTCCAGTTGGTTGTTGCCCTTTTTCACAGCATCCGTGATGTCCATTTTGAAAGGCGTTTTCCATACGGTGCCTAGGTTTTTTCCATTGACGATCACTTCCGCTAAATTTTTCACTTCGCCCAAGTCTATCAAAATCCGGCTTCCTTTTTCCATTTTTTTGAGTTTAAAGGAATTACTGTAGGCAGCCGTGCCGGAAAAGTACTTGATGCCCGGATCGCTGTGTTCTGACCAGGAATTGAGTTGATCGAAAGTAGCACTGGCAGGCGCACCTCTTTTTTCCTGGAAGCTGACTTGCCAAGGGCTGGTGATTTTTACCAACTCCGTATCTGTTATTTCACGGAGTGTCTGGCCGCCTTGATCCGTTGCTTCTTGGAAAATCATAAAATAAGCCTCCCAAGGACTAAAGTTTAAAGTTACGAGGGTGCGATCGCCCTCAGTTTTCCAAGTGACTTCTTTGACTTGACCGGTTTCCGGATGCCAAAGCGCTGGTTTTTTGCCGCTGACCCGGAAGCTGATTTGCGCTGAATTGGCTTCGTCGCTGCGATTATTCAGCCAGTAGATGTCCGTTTCCGGTGTGTGGCGGTGTACGTACAATATTTTGGCTTTAGCGTTTTTGATAATGACATCTTCCTGCATGCCTTGGGCTTTTAATACATCTGCGGCAGGCTTGGTGCTGGCATTTGGGCTGGCATAGATTTCCGCCAATACTTTTTGAAACTCAGCTGCATCATCGGCTAGGCTGGGTGAGCGTTCTGGCTTCGTGCCAGTTATTTTAGCGCCTGCTTTCACCAAGTCGCGCAGCTTTTTGAGTACGGGCAATGTCATTTCTTTGGCGCTTTCGTCCAATACCAAAACGGTGTAAGCCCCCCCACCGGGAGTGGTGATTTTGCCATTTTCAACCTTTAGTACGGATAGCACCGCGCTGGCATTGACAAAATCGTATTCATATCCCGGAATTTCTGGCAACGCATCTCTAAAACGCCAGGTCAGGTTGCTGTTTTCACCATAATACACCAGCGCATCGGCAACAAATTTCCCCTGCTGCAATAGATAGCTGCTGCGTGATAAATAGTCTATCCAAGCCTTAGCGCCAGCTCCCGACCAGGTTTCCTGACGGGTAAAATATTGTCCAAATGGCCCGAGTGAAAAGCCAGGCATTTTATCATCCAAGGGCTGGTGGACGGAGGTATGAATAACAAATCGGTTCAATCCAGAAGCCATTTCCAAATCTGCCGTCCTTTTCAGGCGTTCGGGGTATTCTTGGAAAGGCCGCCCAACAGAAGTCATGGATTCTGCTGCCACAAAGGGCTTGCCGTAAATGTGCGCTACCGAAGCAGATTCGCGGATGTCTGCTTCGCTACGGACTTCCTCGTCAGTACCGCCAGACAAACTGCCTGGTGTCCACATGGCGCTCATGGGAATATCGGCGTTGCGTTTCACATCCATTCCGTCGGCCAGGTAGATGCGGCGGGCTTCGTGCGATTCGGTATAGCGCTTCATGCCCCGCTTGTGCAGTTCCTCTCCAATCACGTCGTAGTGATTTTGAGCAATCATTTCGCCGATCGTCTTTCTGAAATCCCACAAAAACTGCTCGCTCGCCTCAGTACTTTTTACAATTCGCCCGGTTAATACGGGAAGCCAGAATGCCATGGCATAGCCTCTTCTTTTTTGAAATTCAGCAGGAAAATCATGCGTCCAATTCATGTGCCCGGCCTCATAACTATCCAAAATAATGTGGCTTAATCCTTTTTCCCCCATTTGCCCTCCGGTCGCATCTTTGTATAAATCCAGGTAATGGTTGATGTATCTTTTTACGGCGTCTTCGTCCAGTTTGTCCACCTCCAAGCCGGTTGCTTCTGGTGAAGCCGGATGGTTTTGACGCCCTGTCAAAGCATAGCCCAATCGCACAAGCACCCAATTGCCCTGGGGTACCTCCCAGTTCAAAGTGCCGTCCGCCTGCATCTTTCCAGTCAAATCCACGACCATGTCGGGTGCAATAGCGGCGGATGCTGATGGGCGAAAGGTAGGCGTTTCCTCTTTCCAGGGGCTAAAACCTGCTTTGTCTTCAAACTGGTCGATGCGATCGCTGGAATGTAGCACGAACTCCGCCACATTGACGCCTTCCGCCTTTGGCTCGCCCATAGGCAACCCAGCCATTGCCAGGAAGGGATTGAAGGCGGGCGGCAAGGTTTCCCAAGCCATACGCCAATATTTGGCAGTAGTGGGATTGATGCTGATGGTAACTTGTGGGGTGGTTGAACCCAGTACTTTAGCCACATTTCTGAAGTTTACACCATCGTCGCTTACCTGTAAAGTCCTGTTCTCCGGATTGCCGTTAAATTCTGCCAATGGAACGGTAGTCGAACCCGTAACGGAAAAAGCCCTAAAGGTCTGTGGTGTATCAAATTCGTACTGAATCCAGGCATTCTTGCCTATTTCAACTGGTGGCAAAAATGCTGAATGGTGCAAATCGCCATCGGTGAGTTCTGCTAAAGAAAACTGCCCGCCGCTGGAACTGATTTTGGGATTGAGTTCTTGTAGCGTTTTTTCACCATCTGGTACCTGATAGGCAAATACCTTTGCATCGTGATAATACTTGGGCTGTTCTCCTATAAAACCACCTAAAACACCGCCGGCTTCTGTCGGAACATCCTGAAAATGGCCGATCACATCGGCTGGTTGGGGCAATTTGCCAGAAAAAGCGGTACCACCCTGTACCCGCGTTTCCGTCCAAACGTATTTTTTCATTGCATCCTGAGGTGCTACCCAAGGCCCCCCCGTCACACTCCAACCTGGCGAGCCAGCGATGGCCATTTCCAGGCCTTTTTCCATGGCCAAATCGGTTGTGTATTTAAAAGCATCCTTCCACTCGGGAGTCATGAATACCAGCTTTTTCTCTGTCACCAATGGGGTAAAGAGGTTGGCATCGAAATTTTGAAAACCGCCAATACCAGTTCGCTGCATCCATTCGAGGTCTTTTTGGACGCCTTGTTTGGTCACGTTGCCATTCATCCAGTGCCACCACACGCGGGGACGGGCAGCATTGGGCGGATTTTGAAAGCCTTGCTGTAAATTGGATTGAGCCTGGGTCGAAAAAGCGGCCATTAGCCCAATCAACATGAGGAATATGCATTTATTTTTCATAATCAGGTATTTTAAAGCCAGTCAATTTGGTGAATATAATGAGGTATCTGTATGATTGATTGATCAAAACCATTAGATGGTCAAATCATTTTTACCTGCCTTCAGATTGATCTCTTGGCCCTTCCAAACCAGCTTTCCTGTGGTAGAAGGGGGCAAGTCAATGTTTATTTTCCATTGTCCTTTTTGCAGGTGATAGCTGACCACAATCGTGCCTTTGGGGTGCGGTATGCTGCCTCCTATTTGGGTAATTTCACCCAAATGAGGCTTTATTTTCACCTTTGAAAAACCCAATCCATCGCTGTCTATGCCCAACAAGGTTCGGTAAAATTCGATGTTGGGACTGGAACCCCAGGCATGGCAATCGGAACGGGTGTTGCTCACATCAGAAATCTCGGCCCAAGTGGTCAAGCCCATCTGGATGTTTTCCCGCCACTTGTCGAGCCAAGTGAGGTAATCATTGCCCAGCCCTGCCTTGAACAACGCCTGATGCAGGTAATATTTGAAGTAGATAGACGCAGGTGCCAGGTTTTGATTGTTCACTAATTGCTGAGCCAGTGCTGACCTTTCCTCACCTTCTACCAAGTCGGTTAAAATGGCTAAGGTGTTTGCGTGTTGAGAAAATACATCTTTCTGTGCACGATCAGCAAACAGCTTTTTGTCCTTATCCCAATATTTTTCCCAAATCGTCTTTTGCAGTTGCACCGCAGCGGCCTGATAAACCGCGACGTAAGCGGGCATACCCATATCGCGTTCCAATTCAGCCGCTGTTTGATAGGCCAAAAGGAGTTGTAAATCCATTAGTGCAGAAGCTCCGTCATTTCCCATCGGCCCTACGCCGGCATGCCAATCGGTGTATTCCACCCAATCGGTAAACATCCATTGCGGCACTTCTTTCAGCGAGCCATCTTCTTGCTGGTACTGCTTGAAATATTCCAGAATCTGGCGCACGCCTTTTATTTTTTCTTCGACAAAACCGACATCCGAGCCGTAACGGCTGTAATCGTGTAGCATGCCGATGTACCAGAGCGAGAAGGTGGGAATGTATTGCGGTGTGTAAGACGGGTGCCGACTGAGGGTGACGCCTTCCGGCTGTCTGGAATGATCCATTAAATGCAGCGCATTTTTTAGCAAGCGATCATCACCGCTGTTGTACAAGGATACCAGACCCTGGATGCGGGCATCGCCGATGTACTGCAATTGCTCGTAGTAAGGGCAGTCCATGTAAGTTTCCGTAGCACATAAGCGAGCCGTTCGCCAGCCAATGTCCAGCATGGTTTTCATTTCTTCATCGTCGGTCGCAAGTGCTGCTTTCAGCTCAAATGGGTATCCTGTAAAGATGCTGTATAAGTCGTTCAAAACCAGTGATCCCTCTTTGGTCTGAATGCTGATTTGAACATAGCGAAAGGTGCGATAGGTCAAGGCAACGAACTCCTGCTGAGCCGTTCCATCTGCGATCAGACTGTCCGTGCGCCCTAGGAATTGTTTGCCTGCGGTTTCATTCCTATTCCCTTTCGTGGGAAATTGAGCGTACAGAGCTTCGGCATAGCTGATGGCGATGCTCGCATTTTTGCCGCCGCTAAACACGATATGCGGATAAGCATTGGTCAAGTAAGTTTGATCCAGAAGCAGGGTAAGTGTCGTGTTTGCAGGTATAGTCCAATCGCTTTGTTGCCCAGGAAAACCTACTGGGGCAATAGCGTCTCCTTCCACTTGTACCAAGCGGGGAAAGCGCTGAGCAGTCATTTCCATTTGGGGTATTTGCGAGGGCACTAGCATCCAGCCATTGGTAGTGCCGTAGGGGCCTAATACTGTTTTGGGCGCACCATTGAATAAAGGCTGGGCATTGGCCCAGGTTTTATCGTCAAAATTGGTGCTGTTCCAGCGTTTTGGATGCTCGGCCATGTGGCGAATTTCTCCTGCCCCGGAAACATAATAGGTTCGGGGTGTAAACCTCAAGGGGGCGTAACTTTTATCCTGTTGGCATTTCCAGCTTGCATTGGTGTTTACGATCGATTCTTTTTCCGTGTTTCCTTGCAAAATAAAACCCGTCCTGAGCGTTATCTGGGCTTCGGGTCGCCATTCGCCCTCGTTCCACACTTGCGCTGCGATGGTATTTTTTCCTGGTTTTAAATAGGGGGCTATATCGACCGTTTCAAAATTCCAATGGCTCAAATCGCCGCGCGCTGGCCCCAAGGAAACCAGCGTCTCGTTGACATACAGCTTGTAGCGATTGTCAGCCGATACGTGAATGACAAAAGACGGAGGAGCCGATTCTAATTCAACTGATTTGCGAAATAGATACACGCCATAGCCATAAGGCGATGCTGCTGGTACAGTTAGCCATAATGCCGACCAGTGCTTTTGCAAAATAGTATTTGCCGGGGGTGTTTGTGCCTGAGCAGATGAGGCAATCAACCAACAGCAAATAAAAAAGATACCAAATGAATGTTTCATATCGACCTAATTGAGCTTCTCTGACCATTTTTTCGGAAAAAGATGGTCAAAGAACCGTATTTGATAAAATGAGCTTTTGCAAATATAAAAACCCAACTTATCCTGTTGGTCTTGATTCAAAAATCAGCTGCTTACTTCCCCTATTCTCGACATCTTTAACGAAATGAAAAGGGGGGGGCAGCATCGAAGGCCGCCCCTACAAACTCACTAGAATTATGACGTATGAAAGCTTTTTACTTAAACTTGTAAATCAAGGTCAGGAAGTACGCCCGTGGCGGCAAACTCAAAGTAGAGTAAACAGCGTTGGGATTGGCTTCCAATTGGGCGCTGGTGAAGCCCTGGCGATCCAAAGCTGCGGGGAAGCCGCCTGGTGCTGACCAGCCCATAATACCATCCTGATTGAAAATGTTGTTGATATTGGCCTGTACCTGGAAGTTGGGGGTGACGTTGTAACCCAAATTCAAATTCGTTTGGTTGTAAGCCGGCAGGGTAAACGCATTGGGTACGTTAGCGGCGCGTTCGCCCATGTAAGTCCAATCCAAAGAAGCATACAGCTTTTGGGAGTTGTAAGTCGGGCTAATACGGAGGATGGTGTTGGCATTATTGTCTGTTTCGTTGCCGGAATAATCCTGAACCGTATCATCAGCCGCACCATTGGCACCTAATACCCAAGCACTGAATTCAACTGCCGTAGAAGTTTGGAAAGTACCTACTGCGCGAATGCTGAATTCGGGGGTAAAATTGTAGATGCCTTCAATTTCAATACCTGCTGTTTCATACTTGTTGTACAGCGTCGGTGTCGTGTAAGTAGAGGACAAATCCTCTGTTTCCTGTCCGATTTGGCTGATGGCAACGTTACTCAAGATGCTGTAAAACGGCGTAACGAATAAGTTCAAATTACCGCTTTTGGCTTTCAAACCCACTTCCATCTGCTGGGTGTTTTGTGGAATGGGATTTAAAAATCTCTCCGTAGCTTCTGTATTGATGTTGATGTAATCCGACATATCGGGTGCTTTGCGGCCTTCAGAATAGCGTCCATAAATGGCCAGATTATCTGAAAATTTGTAGTTCAGGCCACCCGAGAAAGAAAAGGTCGTCACCGTTTCATCATAGTTGTAAGTGGCCGTAATCGCACCTTCGGAGTTGTCGTACAGGGTAGCTTCGTTGCCATCCGTTCCTCCTGGCTTGGCAGCAGGCATGGTGGAAGCGATCTGATTATTGCCATCAATGGTGATGCTTTCATAGCGGATTCCCCAATCGAAATTCAATTTGGAAGTGATTTCCCAATTGTGTCCAAAAAAGAAGGCCATTTGATTCTGCTTGGCCGAATTAATAGTGACGGCTGCGCTCTTACCACTACCGCCTGCAACGCCAACTGGATTGGTCAGGTTGAAAGTTTGCCCTTCAAAATTGGTATAGGTAATGGACGTAGGAGTAGGGCGCGGGGAAGTAAGCTGGGTGTACATAACGCCCAAATCGGTGGAAAACATTCGGTCTAGCTTAGAGTTAGCGTAGAAAAGCCCGGCGGTAAAGCTCATTTTAGCCAGCTTCTTCGTAATGGTAAACTGGTCGATGAACTCATTCATGTTGTTTTCGGTAAAAAACAGCGGATTGAACAACACAGAAGTCGGTTGTGCAGAAGCGCCCGGGAGATCGTCGTTCAACACTTGAAAATCAAAGCCCGCAAAGTTGCCGTCAATGATCAGAGGCGCCTGTACCACGGTCGCCAGGTTATTACCCGTTGCTAAATCGTTGAAGGCATAGGTGCCAAATTGCCCCAATTGCCCGGCTATGGCGTACCAAACCAGCCCACTGACGTCAAAAGGATAAGCTACTGCGGTGGTATTCCAAATGGCGGCCTTGTCCGAATAGCGCATTTTGTTATCAATGAACCAACCGCCACCTAAGTCATAATCAAAGTTTAAACCGACAGAGGCATCGGTAGAGTGGATTTTATCTTCGGAGTTGTACGTTTTTTCCTCCCCGGTTTGGTTGACAGTAAAACTTGTTTCTATTGATGGGATCAGCACAGAATTGGTTTGCTCAAATCCTGCTGGCAACTGCGGATCATCAAATCCGATGGTGGGTAAAAACTCGAACCAGGCATTTTTATCGTCCAAGTATTTCACGTACAATTTTAATGCGCCTTTATCGCCATTGAATGATTTAGCAATATTGGCCTTTATCTGACCGCCGTTGTTCATCGGATAGCCAGGATACCTAGCCCCATCTGATTGCCGCCAGAAACCGCCGATGTTGTAGGTCAAGCTTTTGTCGCTGCTCAATGGGCCGCCGAAATTGACATCAGCCCGATAGTAGGGATTTTTGCCGTTGCCTTCCAGACCAAATTTAGCACGTACTTCGCCTTCAAATTCGGAGCCACCTGTTTTGGACACATAGTTAAAAATACCCCCCGGAGCGTTGTTGCCCAAAATAGAGGCCGTACCGCCTCTCACAGCTTCCAACCTGCCCAGCGTAGCATCTGGGCGAAGGAAATAATCCGGTCCATAATTGACAAAAGTAGCGTTCGTTACGGGCAAGCCATCTTCCTGCATGGATACGTAAAAGTAACCAGAAGCTCCATCATTGGAGCCTACCGATACCCCGCGGGAATACACCGTGTTGCGAATCTCTCCCAGCGAAGAATTCACAAATACACCGGGAATGTTTTTCAACAAATCGGCCGCACTCAAAGGCGCTATGCGCTCCAAATCTTTCGACTTGAGAATGGATATAGCCACAGAAGATTCCATGCGGCTGCGTTTGTCAAAAACCCCGGTGACGACTACTTCGTCCAATAAGGTACCCTGTTCTAGCATGATGGCAATCTTACCTTTTCCCGTTGTTATTTCCTGCGATACGTAGCCGGTATAAGAAATGACCAGCGTACTTCCACCGGATACCCCATTTAGGATAAAGTTGCCGTCCAGATCAGTGACTGTGCCGATATTGGTGCCTTTCACCAAAATAGTTGCACCAATCAATGGATCTCCGTTGTCATCTTTGACGTTGCCCGACACCTCCTGTGCGTACAAGCCAACAGAGCAAGTAAACAAAAGCGATATCAAGACTACTATAGTTTTGATGGATAAAAGTGAGTGTAAAAATGGTTTCATCATGTCGTTTGAATTTAAAAGTTAGCCTCTTTTAGTTTGTATTGAGCAGGTATAGCACTAAGTAGTGTGCAAAAAATATCCAGGCCACCCAAGAAGAGTAGCTATCCATAAAAAAAACGCTATACTGTGTTGTCTTTAAAATTTTACAAAACCAATTGCCCTAATTCCAATAGCAAATAGCGAAATTTCTCCACTTTTTAAAATTATCCGAATTGGGAAATCACATGCACTTTTTGGGAAAAGTTCAAATTCAACCAAACTTTATGACTAAATTTGTAGGGCTACCCTAATTTTTAACCAGCAATGGAGGTTTTTAGAAAATATTTTAGCGAAAAGCAACTCCAGGAATTAGAAGATACTGGGCCAAACTGGGGGGTCAACGTGCATACCGTTGGGCATCATCAACACTTGCCAGGTACCTCCTACCCTGATCCCCAGCATCCTTCTTCCTATGTATTTGATTGGTCAAAAGGCAGGCGTTTGGCCGAATACCAGATCGTTTTTGTGGCCAATGGGGAGGGCGTTTATGAGGGAGAAAAAACAGGCCTTACCAAAGTACAAGCGGGTACGATTATGCTCTTGTTTCCCGGCGTTTGGCACCGATACAAGCCCTTACGGGAAACCGGTTGGGAAGAGTTTTGGGTGGGTTTCGACGGGCTTTTTGCCGACTACCTCATGCGCCAGGAATGCTTCGATCCGGAGCAGCCACTCATTGGCATTGGATTTAATGCCGAGTTTTTAGACATTTTTCGCCGCTTGATCGATGTGCTCAAGTACGAGGGGGTAGCCTTTCGGCAAATTTCATCTTGCCTGGTCATCCAAATGCTGGGACTGGTCTATTCCTCGGCTCTGATGAAAAACCAAACGCAACTCCGGCAGAAACAAATCGTACAGTCTGTGTTATTTAAAATTCACGAAAATTGGGAGCAAGCCTTGGACTTTAAAGCCATTGCCAAGGAACAAAACGTCAGCTACGAGTGGCTCCGCAAAGCCTTCAAAGCAGAAAAAGACATATCTCCCGGCCAATACCTGCTCAACCTAAAAATCGAAAAATCCGGCCAAATGCTACGGGAAACGACCCTAACTGTCGCCGAAATAGCTACTAAGTCCGGATTTGAATCAGAATTTTATTTTTCGCGGATTTTTAAAAAAAAGATGGGGCAAGCGCCGAGTAGCTATCGGGGCAAGTGAGGATTGATTGTGTGTGGTGGTTGGTGAGTGGTTGGCTGTATCAACTATACCCCTTTGCCTGCAAGCGAAATAGCTCCGCGTATTTGCCATTTTGCGCCAGCAATTCCTCGTGGCTACCCAATTCCAGCAATTGGCCATGCTCCAGGAACAAAATTCGGTCGGCCATCCGGACGGTGGAAAAACGGTGGGAAATCAGCACAGCCGTTTTACCGCTAATCAGTTCGGCAAAGCGCAGGAAAACCTCGTGCTCCGATCGCGCATCCAGGGCAGAGGTTGGCTCGTCCAGTATCAACAATTGGGCATCGCGCATATAAGCCCTGGCCAGGGCGATCTTTTGCCATTGCCCGCCGGAAAGCTCCAGGCCATCGGCAAAGCGCTTGCCCAGTACTTGCTCGTAGCCTTTGGGCAATTGCTCAATGACCAGATCGGCCAGACTTTTCTGAGCTGCCGTCTCAATCATTGGCGTTTCCTCCACATAATCAATATTTCCAATGGCAATATTCTCACCCGCCTTGATCTGAAAGCGGATGTAATCTTGAAAAATGATGCCGATATTATCGCGCAATTCTTTCAAGTCGAAGGCTCTAATGTCTATGCCGTCAATCAGGATGCGGCCTTCGGTTGGTTCGTACAAACGAGCCAGCAATTTGACCAAAGTCGTCTTGCCTGCCCCATTTTCTCCAACCAAAGCCAGCTTTTCCCCAGCATTGAACTGAAACGACAGGTTGCGAATGGCCCATCGCTCGCTGTTGGGGTATTTGAATGAGACATTTTCAAAAGTAAAACCCTGGGTCAATTGAGCCGGAAAAGCGCGAGGACTGGGCGGCGAGGCTATCGTCGGCTGCAACTCAAAAAAGTCAAAAAGGTCTTGCAAATACAAAGCGCCTTCCGTGATGCTGGAAAAGCGATTCATAATGGATTGCAGCATAGACTGCATGCGGTTGAAAGAACCCGCCAAAAAGGTCAGCGTGCCCACTGTAATAGCACCGTGTATGGTTTGCATCAAAATAAACACATAGGCACCATAATAGGCCAAGGCACCCAGCGCCGAAAACACACTACCCCAGGCTGCCCGCCTTAGTGCCAATCGCTTGTTGGCAAGGTAATATTGCTGTGCCAATTGCCCAAAACGTTCTGCAATAAAATCGGCCAGGTTGAAAATTTTAACTTCCTTGGCCATCTGGTCGCTGGCACCGATGTAGCGCAGGTAATCCAGTTCGCGCCGTTCTGGCGTCCAACTGCGCGACAAGGAATAAGACTGCTGGTTGAAATGGGTCTCCCCCAAAAACGAAGGAATGACCGCCACAATCAGGATGAGGATGAGCCAGGGATTAAAAGCCACCAAGCCTGCGCCGAGAAAAAAGATGGTGATGGTTTCCTGAAATTGCGACAGCACTTGCGACATCAAAACGGTTCTTCCGGTTGTTTGACGCCGGGCGCGCTCCATTTTGTCGTAAAACTCCGCATCCTCAAACTGGTATAAATCCAAATGCGCCGCATGGCGAATCAGATAGACCGAGGTGCGGTTGGAAAATAAATCGCCCAACAAGCCATCCAACAAGGTGATTCCCCTGCTCAACAAATCGGATACCACTGCCAGGGCCAATTCCAAGCCCACCATGAGCCACAAATAAGCTGCATCACCTCCCGGATCGCCAGAGGAGAGTTCAATGACTTCATCAATAATTTCTTTAGCGATGTACAGCGTCGCTAAGGGCAAGGTGGATTTGATTAGCCGCAACAGCATATTGCCCAAGGCCATCCAGCGGTTGGTCTGCCAGATCATGCGGAAAAACCCCGGCAGGTTGCGCAAGGCGTTGAATTGTTCTTTGATCCCTTTTTTGGGCGTTTCGCTCATTTGATTTAAAATTAACAGTTATCAATACAAATCAGGAATACTTTTAGTTTTGCAGGATAAAAAAGCACCCATGAGCCAGCCTATGGAGGAGTTCGAGCAATTGCTGCATGCTTTAGAACTGGAAAAACAGGAAGATTTTGAAATTTTCCGCCAGTTGGTCTTGAGTTTACCGCTGCAAGAGCGCAAAAAACAAGGCTATACCTGGTATCCACTGCTGATCATCAAGCAAGGTTATACTTACGGCGAACATGCCTACGTCACGGTAGCCCATCAGGAGCCGCCCGAATATGCCCATCATTTCCGGGCAGGCCAGCCGGTACGCTTGTTTACCGAGCAACCTACTGCCCGGCTACGGGAATTTAAAGGGGTAGCCCATTTTGTGGACAAAAACAAAATGAAAATCATCCTAAACAGCCAGGACTTACCCGACTGGTTGGGGTTGGGGTTGATCGGTGTAGATCTGCTTTTCGACGAGACCACCTACATCGAAATGGAAAAAGCCGTTCGGAAAGTCATGGCAGCTAAAGGCAATCGCCTGGCCGAACTCCGGGATGTCCTATTGGGCAAACTGCCCCCGTCTTTTGATGCCAGCAACCATTTTACCCCCATAGCGGCCCTCAATCCTTCTCAGAATCGAGCCGTGCAAAACATATTGGCCTCACGCGATGTCGCTGTCGTACACGGTCCGCCCGGCACAGGCAAAACCACCACGCTAGTGCAAGCAGTAGCCCATTTATCGGCTTTTGAAAATAGCATTTTGGTCACAGCGCCTAGCAATACTGCTGTGGATTTGCTCACCGAACGGCTGGCGGCAGAAGGACTGACGGTCACCCGCCTCGGACACTTGTCGCGAATAGATGAAGGCATTTTGGCGCATACCCTGGAAATGAAACTGGCCCATCACCCCGACAGTAAAAACATCAAAAAGATCAAAATACAGGCGGCTGAAGCGCGTAAAAATGCCCAGCGATACAAGCGCAAATTCGATCAGGAAGACCGGGCGGAGCGCCGCAATTTGTACAAAGAAGCAGGTGAACTATCCGCCTGGGCCAGGCAATTGGAAGATCGGCTATTGGATGAAATCTTGGATACTTCACAGGTCATCACGGCTACCCTAGTTGGCGCGGCCAATGATTTGTTGCACAAACGGCATTTTCCCACCGTTTTCATAGACGAAGCAGCCCAGGCATTGGAACCAGCTACTTGGATACCCTTGTTGAAAGCTTCTAAAGTCGTTTTTGCTGGCGATCCCTTTCAACTGCCACCGACGGTGAAATCAATTAAGGCCGAACGCCAGGGTTTGAACCAAACCTTATTGGAAAAATGCCTGATCAGAATCCGGGATGTCAATCTCTTGGACACCCAATACCGGATGAACGAGGTGATCATGGGCTTTTCCAACGCCCGCTTTTACGACGATGCGCTAAAAGCCGATGAAACGGTTGGTCAACATCGCTTGCCGATAAACAACAACCATCCGCTTATCTTTATCGATACGGCGGGTTGTGGCTTTGAAGAAAAAATCCAGCCCAAATACCAGAGCCGCTACAATCCGGAGGAATTCCTCATCCTGCGCGAACACTTGTACCAATTGACGGATGCCTTTCAAGAGCAGGAACTGCCGTCCATCGGTATCATATCGCCTTACCGGGAGCAGGTCATGCACATCAAAGAAATGCTGGAAGAGGACAGCCAATTATCTGGCCTAGACATCAGCGTACAAACGATAGACGGCTTTCAAGGACAAGAAAGGGACGTGATTTATATTTCGCTGGTGCGTTCCAACAACAAAAGTGAAATCGGTTTTTTAAAAGACTACCGCCGTATGAATGTAGCTATGACCCGCGCTCGAAAGCAACTGATTGTGGTGGGCGACAGTGCCACCATTGGTGCCGATTCTTTCTATAGCGATTTGATCGCTTATTGCGAAAAAAGAGGTCAGTATCAAACGGCTTGGGAGTACATGCGGGGCTAGGCCCTATTCAACCATTTAACGGCACAGTCGGTTTATCCTATTATGTTTGCGGTCAAATGTTTCCATCAAAATCATCAGGGGGAAATTAAATTTTCCAGTGCCTCGCCCGTTTCTATTTTTAAAAATACAACCCGGGGGCTGGCCTTGAAGTACGTCTATGCCGGCGAGGAGGAATACCTGACCGCTCAGCAGCCAATAAAAGTAGGAAAGGGCCAACTCCTGATCCTGCGACAAGAGCAAGTTTATCAGGCGCGTTCCCATGCTCGAGCGGTACAGACCGCCGGGATTTGCATTGATTTAAGCGACCATCTCGTTAGTCAAAAAATTCCTGGAGCATATAACTTGGATCTGCTATTTGAAATGCCTATTCAAGGGCAGCATTTTCTAAGTATTTCCCAAGTTTTTGCCCGATTGCCCGCCACAGCTAGTCTTTCGAATGCAACCCTAGATTGGACACCCCAACTGAATCAAATAGGAGATGACCTACAAGCACTCGTCAACCTATTAGAAAACATACAGCCTTACCTCTGCACTCAGGCGAAAAAGACAAGTACCCAAAGGCAGTTGATGGCTAAACTCTTAATGGTTAAAGATTATATCCACCAATACCATCTTTCCAACTTTAGCCTCCATGATCTTTCCCGCTATGCTGGTATTTCGCCCTATCATCTTTCGCGTTTGTTTCAAATTTGTTTTCAGCAATCGCCTTTTGATTTGCAACTGGAATTGCGCATGAATACGGCCTTGTATCGCATGACTCAAGACAACTGCTCGCTTTCTCAAATTGCTTATGAGTTGGGCTACCACGATTTGGCGGCTTTTTCCAACCAATTCAAGCGCTATTACGACCTATCGCCCTCCGAAATGAGAAAAAACCTTTGAATACCCAAATTCGCAACATTTTACAAAGTTGAGCTGCTGGATTTGCTGAATTTTAGGACTCTAAAATATAAATCGGTATGAAGAAAGCGCATTGCTTGTATGCCTTACTATTGTTATTTATGCCTCCATTATCTAGCCAAGTAAACGCTTGGGAGCAAGTGGTAGAACAATTCAGAAAAGACTACGAAAAACTTGACCTAATGCCGCTGAGGATCGCTTACGTGGACAACTTGGGCGGCATAAAAGAAATGGTTGAGCTACAACAACAGCGACAAGTTTTTGAACACCTGCGGCAAGAGCTTCAACCGTTTGACTACCAGCAGTTGAGCGAAAAACAACAGATTGAATACCGCCTTTTACAACATCATCTATTGCTCAATGAAGTGCGCATTCCATTGGAAGAGCAATGGCGGGCTTTGAATCTGGACACTATTCCAACAGCAAGGCTGGCTTACTTACCTAATGGAAAAGCCTGGTACACTTACTTTCTCCAGCAATGGGTAGATCCGAGCGCGACACCTGAGGCACTCTTCGACTTTGGCTTATCGGAAATTGAAAAGGTTCAAGCTAAAATAAAGGCCATCGAACAAAAAAGCGGCATGGATAGCCTGGCCTTTCAACAGTATATCCAAAGCGATGCTTTTTTTTATCACCAGGTAGATGAAGTGCAACAGGCGTTGGAGGCCTATTCTGCACGAATGACCCAACGATTGCCGGATTATTTTCCGGGTATGGCGGAAATACCCAAATTGAAGATTCAACGCGGACAGATTGAAAGATTGGCTCAGGTACCTGGTTTTTACAGTGATAATACCTTGTACTACAATTTTTTTGATCGGCCTTTCAACAAGCGGCAAATCACTTGGCTGTACCTGCACGAAGCCCTTCCTGGCCACCATTATGAAATTTCCTACAGCAGGAGCCACCGGGTTTCACCGCTGCAATCGCTTTTTAACAATCCGGCTTACAGCGAGGGCTGGGCGGCTTATGTGGAAGAAATCGGTTGGGAAATTGGCGCGTATGATACCATTTACGATGAATTGGGCAAATGGGAATGGGACCTTATCCGTTCGGTGCGGGTGCCTTTGGACATAGGATTGAATTACTATGCGTGGAGCGATGAGCAGGCATTGGCCTTTTGGCAAAAATACATCTCCGGCCAAGACGACATTGGGCTGCGCGAAATTGCCCGGATGAAGCGCTGGCCTTGCCAGGTCATCACTTACAAATATGGCGCGGATCAATTACTGCGATGGAAAGCGCAATTGGAAAAGCAGCCTGGTTTTGACTTGAAACAATTCCACGAGCAAGTACTGCAATATGGCCCCCTACCCTTTTCCATCCTAGAACCATTGCTGTTGAAACACCTTGATTAATACTTCAAAAGCTCATTCTATGAAATATTACCTCCTTTTAATGTGTACATTTTGCGCCAGCCATGCCTTTGCTCAGGGCGGCATGGATACCTTCCCTTATCGGGAAATAAACGACCTGGCTTACCTAGCACCCGGTGTTATAGAAACAGACAGCCTTCAGCGGCTTAATCTGGTATTGCCTGAAGGCATACAATCGCCTCCTTTATTGTTGTGGATTGGCGGAGGAGCCTGGTCTTTCGTCAGTCGGCACAACGAAATGAACCTGGCTCGGAAATTTGCCCGTGAGGGAATTGCCGTTGCCTCAGTTGGTCATCGCTTGAGCAAAGGTTTGTTTAGGGACAGCACGAGGGCGCATGGCGTTCAGCATCCGGCACATATTCATGATATTGCTGCTGCTTTCAAATGGCTGTACGACCATGCTGCGGAATACGGCTATGACCAAAACAACATCATCGTTAGCGGTTTTTCCTCAGGCGCTCATTTGGCGGCTTTGTTAGCCATGGATGCGCGGTATCTGGCGCAGCACCAATTGACAGCAGCACACATCAAGGCCATTATTCCTGTGGCCGGTACTTATGATATGGGTGCAATTCAAAATGTCGCAAAAGTAATAAAATGCGTACCTTAGGGAGCAC
>CALMIR010000157.1 GCA_937864265.1 uncultured Saprospirales bacterium
ACTTCGCCGTTTTTTTCTCAAGCGGAGCTTGAAAAAAGTGTACGGCTATCAATCTGAACAAAAGTGAAAATTGTGATTTATACTTTCTTTTTGGCTTCCCAAAACCAAACGATGGCTGCCCCCAGCACTATTTTAACCAGTGCCCCTTTCCAAAAAGGATAAAAGCCATATTCCAGCGCACGAGGCCAGTCGTATAGCCAGGCCAGTCGCAACAGCCCCATTGCAATGATTACTGCTGTGCCCAATGTCATAGCCAACAAAGCCCCTTCAAAGCGCTTTCCCCAACCGCGAAGTGCCAATGGCTCCATCAAAAAAGCAGCCGCCAAAAATCCAAAAAGGAAGCCCCCACTGCCACCTGCGAACACCGACCACCCACTATTGCCTTCTGCAAATATGGGCAGGCCCAAACCGCCCAACAGCAAATAAAGGCCAACACTCAAAACAGCATAAGGTTTTTGGACAAGCATTCCAACGACTAAAACGGCCAAGCTTTGCCCGGTAATGGGTATGCCGCCCAATGAAGCCGGGGTTTGCCAGCTCCATTGAGCCAGTAAGGCAATAAAACCTGTTGCTGCTACTACCATTAAAAAATGCTTCATCGGATAATTTGTTGCTCTAAGATAGCTATTGTAAAGGGCTTGGCTTATTTTTGTGAAGAAAAATGTAAAAAATGGCGCTGCGCGAAAATTTTCCACCTACCGGATCGAACTATATGGGTGGTGAAAGCGACGGGTACGAATACAGAACTGTTTTTGCCGGATCGAGCCTAGAACAGAGCTTTGCTATGGTGAAGGCGTTTTTACAAGAAGAGGGTTATCAAGACGTCCCATTGCCGCGCACTGCTGCCCAATTGGAGTTATTTCGCTTGCCGGGAAAAAACAAGCAGTTGCTGCTCTTTGAAGAAAATGGCTATATCCACAACCCCATCAAAATTTTATTCCACCCGGATGGCCGTAAAAAAACGACCCTATACCTGTGTATTTACAACGAAGCGGACGAAGAGCATCTGCTCAAATTTCACGGGGTTTTGGCACGCAAGCCACTTTCTGCTCGTTGATTTTTCCATTCATTGCCTATCTTAGCTCCAAAATTGAACAGTAAATGCGGAAAATTACGGCTGATTTTGTCTGCCCGGTAGCGGGATCACCCATTCCCGATGGGGTTGTCATCGTGGATGAAGCAGGTGTTATTTTAGATATAAGCACAAGGGCCCATCACGATCCGGCCAGTCTGGAGCATTATTCGGGTGTTCTAGTACCGGGCTTCGTCAATACCCACTGCCATCTGGAATTGTCGCATATGAAGCATAAAGTAGCGACAGGTACCGGACTGCTACCTTTTTTAAATAGCGTGGTGAAGTACCGAGATTTCCCCATGGAGGTGATCCTAGATGCTATTGAACAGGCAGACCGGGAAATGTATGAAGGTGGTATCGTGGCGGTAGGTGATATTTCCAATAAACTGGATACAGCTCCTCAAAAAAACAAAAGCTCGCTCAACTATTATACCTTCGTCGAAATGTTTGATTTTATGCAGGATCAATCCGCTCAAGCTGCGTTTGAGCAGTGGTGGCCTGTTTATGAAGGCCAAAGTACGGCCAATGGCAATAAGAAAAGCTGTGTGCCGCATGCACCCTATACCGTTTCTCAGAGCCTTTACCAACGTATTCGCGATGTCAATTCAGACGAGGAGGTGACCGTCAGCATCCATAACCAGGAAACGCCGGATGAAGACGCACTTTTTTTATCTAAAACAGGTGGTTTTTTGGATTTTTATCAAGGCTTTGGTATCCCGCTGGATGGCTTTCAAGCAATTGGTAAAACGTCTATCCATGCGGCCTTAGCTCAATTGAATCCCCGGCAGCGAAACCTATTTGTCCACAACACCATGACCACCACCACAGACATTCAAGCAGCCCACCAATGGAGCGATCGCGTTTTTTGGGCCACCTGCCCCAACGCTAACTTATACATCGAAAATCGCCTGCCCAATTACAGCCTATTCATTGCCGAAAATGCCCGAATGACTATTGGCACAGACAGTCTTACCTCTAATTGGCAGCTCTCTGTTTTGGAAGAAATGAAAACCATTGCGCGTTATCAATCTTATGTCCCTTTTGCAACGCTGCTGCAATGGGCTACGCTGAACGGCGCAGAGGCATTGGGTTATGAAAAGGAATTGGGCAGCATTGAGGTAGGGAAAAAACCAGGGCTCAGCTTGTTGAACCTCGATGCCTCTTTTCAACTGGATTCCAATACGACGGTAAAACGACTACTATAAATGATGCACTTCCGATCATCCCCCTCCAAATGGCTTGGCAGGCTGTTGACAGGTTTGCTCCTGTTTTGGTTCAGCTTCCCATCCATAACAGAAGCCCAAACGGGGGTTTCTTTGAAGCGAGCGATTGAAATCGCCCTATTCAACTACCCTGCCTTAAAAATTGACCAACAATTCATCGAGCAGCAATTGGCATTAGTGGACGCCGTTCAATCCACGCCGCCCACGCAGCTATTTTTCACAGGCGAACAAATGTCCACAGGCTTTACCAGTGGCATACAAAGTTTTGGTTTACAGCAAAATCTAAACTGGCCCGGCTCGAGGCAACCGAAGGAGGAACTGGTTCGAGAAAGAGCCAATCTCGGCAATGCCTACCTGGAAGTGGATGCTTTTTTGTTAAAAAAAGAAATAACCCAGGCGTATTATGAAGTGGTATATGCCCGTCAATGGAAAAATTTCAATCAACAGCAGGTGGATTTTTACGCAGAATTAATCGAACTGGCACAAACGCGCTTCGACTTGGGGGAAACCAGCAAAATACCCGTACTTTCTGCGACCAGCAAGCTGAAAGCAGTTCAGTGGCAACTGGAACGTTCCAGTCAAAATGCCGTCTTGACCGAGGTCATTTTCAACAATTGGCTGTATTCTGATACCCTTTACACCATTTATGACAATCAACTGCCTGCCCCGGAAATGCCGAGAAACTGGTTTGTTCAGGGCGGCCATCCGGAACTTTTACTCCAACAGCAACAAATAAAAGTGTCAGAAAGCACCGTTGATGCGGAAAAATCCTATACTTTGCCTCAAATTACGATGGGCGGCCAGTTTCAAATGATAGATGGTGATATACCTTTTTATGGTTATCAATTGGGGCTGAATATTCCCTTGGGGCAAAAAGCAACAAAAGCGCGTATGGAAGCGGCCCAACTGGCTACAGAAATGGGAAAAGCGAGCTTAGAGCAAACCCGGTTGGAGTTGGAAAATGAGAAAAAACGCCTGGTTGCTGCCTTGGAAGCTGCCTGGCAAAGCTTGGTTTTTATCCAAACGGAGCGGCTTCCGCTGGCTGATGTGCAAATTGAGGACGCTAAAAAGGCCTATTCTCAAGGTGCAGTGGATTACCACGATTATTTGACTAATTTAGAACAGGGTTTGGAAGCCAAACGCCAATATTTGGAGAGTTGGCATGAATTTCATCGCCTCAAAGTGGAACTGGAGTTTTTGTGCGGAAGGAGGTGAAGAAGTTGAGTGAGGGTGAGGGTGAGGGTGAGGGTGTGTATCAACACTAAGAACACTGAGGGAGTAAGGGTGTAAGAAGAAGTTGAGTGAGGGTGAGAGTGAGAGTGAGGGTGAGGGTGAGGGTGAGGGTGTGTATCAACACTAAGAACACTGAGGG
>CALMIR010000158.1 GCA_937864265.1 uncultured Saprospirales bacterium
GAACTTCGCCGTTTTTTTCTCAAGCGGAGCTTGAAAAAAGTGTACGGCTATCAATAACAAAGATAACCTTACTTCTAAAAAAAACGCCTATTGAGCCAAATTTTGACTGTGTGTAGCGAAAAAAACCTACCTTAGTCTGTCTATAAAACCCTGTTAATGTCATGCGCTTAAGAAATTGGAAAACCTATGCGGATCAATTCCGACTCACCCTCAAACACGAGTCTCAAGCCATCCATTTTATCCGGCGATATAGATTGTGGGAAGGCTTGCAGCATTATGGCTGGCTGGCTAAAGTACTCTTGTTTTTCGCTTTTTTAGCCGGGTTAAAGTTCATCTCTATCTTTTTTAATTGGATCAATCAGATTAAGCTAAGCTCTGCCGGACAAGCCTTTCAGAGTATGGGCATGTTCTTCCATGATTTTGCATTGGGGGGCTATGAATTTGTTTTTTCTGGTACGACCAAGTACCTGATTTTGATTTTGGCAGAAGTGCTGGTTTTTCACTGCTGTCGGCGTACCATCCAAATTCTCATGCGCCGCAATGACCCGCCTGTTTTTAAAGACTTCATCGATGCCCAAAAAAGGATGATCGCCGTAGCGATTTATTCCTGGGTCATGGAACTTGTTTTTACCATCCTCATCAAAATTGCAACAGGGATCGTCAGCCCGCTCGCCTTTCTGGAAGAAGCTGCTATTTTTATAGTACAGTGCTATTTCTTGGGTTTTGCCATCATAGACAACTACCACGAGCAGTTCGGCCTAAGCATCAAAGAAAGCGCCAAATTGACGCAAAATTATTTGGGGGTCGCTTTTGCTGCTGGTTTAAGCCTTTACCTCATCATGCTGATCCCCCTAGCGGGAGTAATTATAGCGCCTATCATTGTTACAGTAGCCGTAGCACATACCATGTACAGCGTTTCCGACTTGCACTTGCTAGGTAAAGATATTTTTAAAAAGGTAGAGGAGTTTGTTTAGTTTCTGGTTTTTTACCCGGCTGAACCCGCGAAAAACGCGGGGGAAGACGGGCTAGTTTCCTCGCCCGGCTTAGACGGGTGGTTTCTGGTTTCTAGCTTGCTTGCCAGCAGGCTGCTTGCTGTGCAGCAAGCCTGAGACTTGAAACCCAAACTATTTCAACTCCAACAAAGCGACATTCTCGATATGATGGGTGTGTGGAAACATGTCCACTGGCTGAAAGCGCACTAGTCGGTATTTTTCGGCCAACAACAGCAAGTCGCGGGCTTGAGTTGCCGGGTTGCAGCTCACATACACCATTCGCGGACTTTCCAGTTCCAATAACATTTGTACGACCTTAGGATGCATACCTGCTCGGGGCGGATCCGTAATGAGCAAATCCGGTTTGCCATGCTGGGCAGCAAACTCCGTGGTTAATAAGTCTTTTACATCCCCGGCATAAAATCGGGCGTTGGTAATGCCATTCAGCGCTGCGTTCTCCAGTGCATCTTCGATCGCTTCCGGTATTTCTTCAATACCTACTACTTGTCGGCAATTTTTTGCTATAAAAAGCGCTATACTGCCTATGCCCGTGTATAGATCATACACGTTTTCAGTCCCTTTCAGTTGGGCAAAATCTGCCGCTACCTGATACAACACTTCGGCTTGTTGGGTATTCGTTTGAAAAAAAGACTTGGGCCCTACTTTGAAGTGTACATGTCCCAACCTTTCCCGCACAAACCCTGGACCGTGATAAGTATGCATATCCAAGTCAAATAAGTAGTCATTGACTTTGGGATTGATGCAATAGCAGAGTGTGGTGATTTGTGGAAATTTATTTAAAACTGCTTCCAAAAAGGTATGAATGCGCTCGGTATCATTTTGGTGAAAACCAAGCAACACGAGTATTTCGCCCAAGGAAGTAATGCGAAACATCGACTGCCGCATAAAGCCTTCATGGACTTTGGCGTCGTGGAAACTCAGGCCTTGTTCTATGGCAATAGCCTTGATACCGTTGCGCAGTTCATTAGAGGGTTCGTACTGCAACCAGCAATGCTTAACATCTACCACTTTGTCGAAAGCCCCGGCTCGGTGAAACCCTAGCACATTTTCTTCGTTTGGCAGTCCTGCTTCTATTTCTTCGCGTGTAAGCCAGCGCCGATTGGAGAAAGAAAATTCGAGCTTGTTGCGATAGTATCGGGTAGATGCTCCGCCTAAAATGGGCAGCATTTCTGCATCGGTAATCTTTGCAATCCGATAGATGGCATCTTCTACCACCTTTTGCTTGTGCCGCAACTGCGCTTCATAGCTCAAATCTTGCCATTTGCAGCCACCGCATACGCCATAATGTTGGCAAAAAGGATTGACCCGATCGGGTGAATATTGGTAAATATGGGTCGGTACGCCTTGCATGATACCTTTGCGCTTGCGCAAAACCAACACGTCGGCCACATCGCCAGGGACGACATTTTCCACAAAAACAACACGTCCTTCCTCGTCTCGCCCAACGCATTGTCCCTTATCTGCTATTCCGGTAAAAGTAACCTTGCTGAGGATTTGTTGTTTGTATTTTTTTCTTGCCATGTTAAATCGTCATTCCTCCCAATCGGGTAAAAAGTTGTCCTTCTTTGACAAATGTTGTTTTGTAGTATAGTTCAGATCGTGTACTGTAAAAATGTCGCTACGGATAGTCAACGAGTGATAACAATATAATCTCTGATCAATGTTTTTAAGAACTCAATGGGGTCTCCTGCGGGATAAGCAACGCCCAACAACTGCACCAAGTGATTGACCAATTCCTCCAAGGCCAGTTGGTGGGCAGGGTTGGGGTAAGTGAGAAAACGATTGACCGCACTCTTCACCAATAACATATCCTGCTCACTCAACACGCGTACTTCGGGATAACGCGGTTCGTAATTTTCCAGCGTATTGATGTTCATGATATCTTCCAAGGAAAACCGCAAATCATTGCGTAAGCGAATCACTGTCGTATTAGCGGTCATATCCCCCAAGCGCTGGTTTTTTGAAGAAGAACTGATCAGCAGAGCCGCTAAAATACCGCCTGAAAATATGGTATCAACGACATGAAAAACGGAACGCAGCAAGAAATCGCTTAAGCCCGGTTCTTCACCATCCAATCTCACCACTTTTATTCCCATGGAGCGTTTGCCCCAAGACTGCCCATTGGACAAAACTTCCGACATGAGGTGGTACAACATCATTCCACCAAAGGGCACAATGCCATAAACCACCATCATCACAATAGATGATGAAAAAACAGATTCGCTGGCTACCGTCAGTAAAATCATCATAAACAAAAGGTAAAAAGCACCTACCAACAGTAGATCAATGATAAAAGCGAATATACGCTCCCTCAGGTTGGCCAGTTCATATTCGATCACCACATTTTGGGTGGTTCGTATTTCAATACTTTGCATGAAAAGCCCCCCACCTATTTTGTGAAAACATCTTTTGCTTTATTTTTTAACAAAAATACGATATTTACCAAAATCAAGATATATTCGACTTGAAAAGGGAAATTGTTGCTTTGTTTGTATAGATATTTTAGCTCATGCGTGAGACCAAATTCATCCAACAAAACCAGGAAAAGTGGCGCGAGTTTGAAAAAACCATGGAACAGCCACGCCCTGACCCCGATAAGCTCAACGACCTGTTCGTACAAATAACCGACGACCTGTCCTATTCGCGTACTTTCTACCCCAACCGCTCTGTGCGGGTCTATCTGAATAGCCTAGCTCAACGCATTTTTTTTTCCATTTATAAAAGCAAGAAAAGGAGTGGCAATCGCCTCATTCGCTTTTGGGCAGATGACCTGCCTCAACTGGTTTATGAAAGCAGGGCTGCCTTCCGCTTGTCTTTTTTTGTTTTTGCGCTGGCATTCCTGATTGGGGTAGTTTCCAGCACTATAGATCCCGACTTTGCCAATATCATTTTGGGCGAAGCTTATGTAGAGATGACGATGGAAAATATACAGTCAGGCGATCCTATGGCAGTTTATAAGCAAAAAGGGGAGTTTGGCATGTCTTTGGGCATTACGATCAACAACCTGTTTGTAGCATTGCGCACTTTTGTGATGGGGGTATTTTTTATGATAGGCACCCTCATTGACCTTATCAGAACCGGGGTAATGGTAGGGGGCTTTCAGTATTTTTTTGTGGAAAAAGGTTTATTCTGGGAGTCTTTTCTCACCATTTGGACGCATGGCACCCTGGAAATTTCTGCCATTATCATTGCCGGAGCTGCCGGTATTACGATGGGTCATGGACTTGTTTTTCCAGGTACTTATACCCGATTGCAATCTTTTCAGCGCTCAGCCCGTCGCGGTGTCAAAATTATGATCGGCATCACCCCTGTTATCATCATGGCTGGATTCATCGAAGGATACTTGACCCGTCACACAGATACACCCGATGTCGTCAGAGGGCTTTTTATCGGCCTATGCCTGCTATTCGTATTGTTCTATTTTGTCTGGTTGCCTTGGCTAAAATCAAGGCGGGGTTTTGATCATGCCATTTCGGAGACAACCCTTTCCGCAGATAAAAGCCAATGGATCCGATTTCAAGAAATCAATTCTTCTGGTGAAATTTTTTCACAAGTGTTTATCCTGTATTCAAAATATCTTTCTTCGATAGCAGGTGTTAGTTTTATCTCCTCGGGTGTTTTTGTTTTGGGTATTTTACTTACGGGTACCGGCGCCATTTCTGATTGGTTTTATTTTCCCAATCAAATGTTTGGCACCATCCAGGTGTTTGACCAGTTTTTCATCAACGACTCCTTACCTTTTCTAGCTATCATCAATGCCCTGGCCTATGCTTTGACTTGTTTTTGGGTGTACAGACTGCTGCTGCGTGAGAATGGAAGCCATTTATCGGCTAATTGGTTCTCACAGATGATTCCCTTTTTCAAAATATTGGTTGTCATTGCTTGTTTTCACTTGATGATTTTTGTGAATGGGCAAAATGATTGGTTGCGGCTGCTGTGGCTACTCGTTCCAGTTCCCCTGCTGTGGGGATTTGTGATGATCAAAGAAGGAATATCCTTATTTACTGGCCTCGGACGTACTTTTTTCCTTTTGAGTCAAAATATTTCGCGGTTTCTTGGGCTTTATTTGTTGCTTTTCTTTTCTGCATTTTTGTTTTTTTTGTTGATTGATACTTCTCTGATTTGGTTTTTCCTGGATGTTATTTCGTGGTTGGTACATTTGAAAGAAGAGGCTATGCTCAATTTTTCCACAATAGTACTGACGTTCATTACCCTTTTTATTTTTCAGATGTTATTTGCTATGGTGTTGTTGGGCATTGGCCTGCAATACTACACATTGAAAGAAATTAAAGAAGCCGAGACGCTCAGAAGTCGAATCAGGTATATCGGCCAACACAAAAATATTAAAGGCATTGAAATCGAATAAATGATTCAATCTTTAAAATATCATTTGCTGGTATTGATTTTTATCCCACTAACAGCAATACTTCCTGCGCAGGAGGCAGATGAACGCCCATTTGACGAATACGTCAAAGAAGCAGCAAGTATTAATAGCTTCAATAGAAATAAGTGGCAGGAGTTGAAAGAAGGCATTGACTATACCGAAACCTCTCGCAATAAGCAAAAAGAAGCAGCGCATGAAGCGGAAAAATCGCAGGGGAGATATGATGAAGTTCGGCAGAACAGGCCAATGACGGTAGATAGTCAATTGGGCAATATCATCATGAAATTCATCTTGATTTTGGGTGCTGTGGTGATTATTGTTCTATTGTTGAGAAGCATATTAGGCCTGGAAGTCCGCCCCAAAAATAAGAAGTTGAGAAAAGCGGGTTCGGTTGGTAATATCAACCTAGAGGATATTGAAGCCAATATTTATGAAAGCGACCTGAATGCTTACGTCCGTCAAGCCCTCTCCCAAGGTCAGTACAGCTTGGCGGTTCGGTTGTATTACCTGGCTTTGCTCAAAGAATTGTCTCTAAAAAAGATGATTCATTGGAAAAGGGATAAAACCAATCGGCAATACCTATTGGAAATGAACAAAACGAATCATGCGGAGGATTTTGAGCGGATCACTCAAACCTTTGAACAAGTCTGGTATGGCGATCGCCGGATGGATAAGGCAGATTTTGAAGAAGTAGAACCGATATTCCAGTCGATGATTCAACGAATTGTAAAAGAAAAATGAATAGGCGATACTTGTTGCTCTTCCTGCTAGGGGTAGCCACCCTAGTAATCTTGGCTTTTTTGTTTCGCACCAAAGAAGACAGCAATGTCATTGACTGGAAAGAGCACTATAAGGAAGATAAATCTGCTCCTTATGGCACTTACCTGATTCAGGAATTATTAAAATCGCAGGTTGATGAGGCTGATTTTCACGTTGTAAAAGACAGTTTAGTAGAACAGTTACAAGGAAATGAAACGGCCTCCAGTTATGTGTTTATAGGCGAAGCCATGTACATAGATAGTACCGATATTAATGCGCTGCTCAACTTTGTGAGCCGAGGCAATATCGCTTTTATATCTAGTAAAACCATCCCTTATAACTTGATGTTCCATTTGTACTACTACGAGTGCGATGAATACTACTGGAACGACTATTACGCCATCTACGACACCTTGGTTCATTTCAATTTTTATCACCCTAATCGAAAGCGCGAACAAGCTTTTGATTTTCAATATTTTTTCAAAAATGAGGTTAAATCGTACCCCTGGTATTACATCGACAACCTTTATTTTTGCGACGAAGAGGAAGGTTTAACGCCATTAGGTACGCTTCAAGATACCTTAATCAATTTCGCCAGGGTATCTTATGGTGCAGGATTTGTTTATTTGCACACCAATCCCATTGCTTTTTCCAACATTCAATTGCTCGATCAGGAAGGCTTGGCTTATGCCGATCGTGTTTTTTCTCACTTTCCGGAAGAAAGTGCTATTTATTGGGACAGTTATAGCAGGGCAGCGGAATGGATGGGACGCCGTATGAATGACCGATACAATTATGACTACGAACGCCAATTTGCAACTGAAAGCCCCTTACAATACATTTTAGAAAAGCGATCCCTTTCTTGGGCATGGTACTTGCTGATATTACTCGGGGTATTATATTTGTTGTTTCGTGCAAAGCGCCGACAGAAGGCTATCCCGATACTCGATCCCAATAAGAATACTTCATTGGCTTTTCTATCTTCCATCAGTCGTTTGTATTTTTTACAAAACAATCACAAGCAACTGGCTTTGCAACAAATGAAACTTTTCCAGTCTTATGTCCGCGACAAATATGGTTTGCATATCAGAGATTTGGATGAAAATGCAACCCAGCGCTTATCTTTAAAATCTGAAATCGCCCCGACCCACATTCAAAAAATCACCCGTTTACACGAGAATATCAGTACATCTTCTTATGTTTCTGATAATACATTGATGGATTTTCACCAACTTTTGGACTATTTTTACAAAAATTGCAAGTAAATAAAAACTATCATGCACTTAGAGGATCACGAGGACGGGCAAACGCCAAATGACGAAACAACTTTTTTATCTTCTTCTCCAAGCCCGCAGGAAGTACGCAGTAACATACCTCCTGTCAGCTATCGGGAAAGTAGTCGCCTGGATTTAACACGAATAAAACTGGCCAGCGATTTGATTCGCGAAGAATTGCATCGGGTCATCATCGGTCAGCACGAATTGATAGATTTGCTGATCGCGGGTATGTTTTCAGGTGGTCACGTTTTGATCGAAGGTGTTCCCGGAATTGCCAAAACCCTTACAGCCAAGTTGTTGGCTCAAACCATGGACATTGCTTTTTCCCGCATTCAATTTACGCCCGATTTGATGCCAAGCGATGTGTTGGGTACAACCGTTTTCAATTTGAAAACATCTGAATTCACCTTCAACGCTGGTCCCATTTTTTCCAATATCGTGCTGATTGACGAGATCAACCGGGCACCGGCCAAGACGCAGGCAGCGCTTTTTGAAGTCATGGAAGAATTTCAGGTAACCGTCGATGGAGAAACGTATCCTATGTCTTTTCCTTTTCTCGTGCTGGCTACTCAAAACCCCATAGAACAGGAAGGTACTTATAAATTGCCCGAAGCTCAGCTTGACCGTTTCATCATCAAAATCAATTTAAAATACCCAGAATTGAGTGATGAAAAGGCCATTTTGCGCCGCTTTCGCAATGACTTCCAGATGGCGAATCGAGAAAAGCTAAAAGTTGTCTTTACTGCTGAGGACTTAAAAGCTTGCCGCAACCTGATTGAACAATTGCACATCAAGGATGAATTACTGGACTACATCGCGCAAGTCGTTCACAGTACCAGAAATCACGGCGACTTATTTTTGGGCGCTTCTCCCCGAGCCTCATTGGCTATTATGAAATTAGCCAAAACAATAGCCGCCATGAGTGGTCGTGATTTTGTCACACCAGATGATATTCAATACGCTGCCTATCCGGTACTCAACCACCGAATTATCCTCACGCCGGAGCGCGAAATGGAAGGCTATACGACAAAAGAAGTCATCCGCGACATCATTCAGAAAATTGAGGTGCCGCGATGATCCGACAATTGTACCTTCCCAACCGCTTTTTCCAACTCTTTGGAGTTATTGTTGTACTATTTGCAGTAAGCTTTTGGGTGAAGCCTATTTTCCCCTTTATCCAGGCGTTGTTGGTACTTGCCTTTTCCGTTGTCGTTCTCGATGGATTGTTGTTGTTCCACAAAAGCGTGCAGTTGAATGTCGAACGCAGATTCCCCAAGCTGTTTAATTTGGGAGATCCTAACGAGGTGGAAATATACCTGGAAAATCAGAGTCGTTTGATGCTCCGTATCCTTTTAATAGATGAGCTACCTTATCAGTTTCAAATCCGGGATTTCAATCGGATAGTACCACTCAAGGCTGGTGAAGAAAAAATCATTCGTTACGAATTGCGCCCCGTAGAGCGCGGTGAGTATCTTTTTGGAAACATCAATCTTTTTTTATCCAGTAGTCTTGGATTATTAGAACGCCGTTATGTGATCGAGCAGCCTTGTGCTGTAGCCGTTTATCCTTCCATTTTACAAATGAAACAATTTGAACTAAAGGCTTTCAATCGGGTTACTCACCATAAGGGTATCAAAAAGATTCGCCGCATCGGACACAGTTACGAATTCGAGCAAATCAAAAATTACGTTCGTGGCGATGATTACCGAAGTATCAACTGGAAGGCCAGTAGCCGCAGAGCTGCACTGATGGTCAATCAATTTCAGGACGAACGGGCACAGCAAATTTATTGTATCATTGATAAAAGCCGCGCTATGCGGATGCCGTTTGAAGGGTTAAGCCTAATGGATTACGCTGTCAATACGGCTTTGGTAATTTCCAATATTGCTTTGCAAAAATACGACCGCGCTGGATTAATCTCTTTCTCCGACAAATTGGGCTCCAGTATAAAAGCCGACAACAAGCCTACCCAACTGAACAAACTATTAAGTACACTATACAAAGAAAAAGAACAGCACCTGGAAGCCAATTATGAACTGTTGTATTATGCTGCCCGCAAATTGATCAGCGGTCGCAGCTTGATAATGTTGTTTACCAATTTTGAAAGTCGCCATGCTTTAGAGCGCGTATTACCAATACTGCGTCGCATCAACACCTTTCATTTACTGGTTGTGGTGTTTTTTGAAAATACAGAAATTCGTGATTTTGTAAATGAGGAAGCCGAGTCCTTGGAGGCTATTTACCATCAAACCATTGCCCGGAAATTTTTGAATGAAAAAGCACAAATGGTGCATCAATTGCAGCAATACGGTATCCAATCTATTCTGACCCGGCCGGAAGACTTGTCCACTTATACGGTAAATAAATACCTAGAGCTGAAGTCGAGGGGGTTGATATAAGGAAACAGGGAGGTTGAAGATTCTGGCCAACAATGCAAGAAGGTGAGCCTCATTTTGCCGTAAAACACCTCTTTATTTATTTTCAATGACCCTTACCAGCAAAGGATAGACCTCAAACTGCCGGGCAATAGCCACCTCGTCAAAATTGCCTGATTGGATTGCGGCACTTATTTCAGCTTCTTTCCCTGATTGCTGCTGGATTTCCAAAACAAAGGACTCGGATACTTCCAGTACATCGGCGATAATGGCTGGCTCAAAGCCTTTCTTCAGCATTTTGCGTATGCCAATGATGGCTTTTAGCATAATGCCCTGTTCAATCCCCTGTTCAATCCCCTGTTCAATCCCCTGCTCGATACCTTGTTCAATCCCCTGCT
>CALMIR010000159.1 GCA_937864265.1 uncultured Saprospirales bacterium
GGTGAGGGTGAGGGTGAGAGTGTGGGTGTGGGTGGGCTGCAACACTGAGAACACTAAGGGCGTAAGAAACTGAGGAGAAATTGGGTGAGGGTGAGGGTGTGGGTGAGAGTATTCAGAAAAGTGTGTCACGGGTTAAGAAATGATGGTATGTTGGTTGACATGTTGCAAGTCATCATAAAAATCAAGCATCAAACAAAGTCCCTTTTAGGCCCGGCGGAACAATGCCCAGATGCCGGTATGCCTTTTCCGTAGCTTCCCGCCCCCTCGGTGTGCGTTGAATATAGCCCTCCATGATCAAAAACGGTTCGTGAACTTCCTCGATGGTTCCAGCCTCCTCACTCACAGCAGTAGCGATCGTTGTCAAGCCGACCGGGCCGCCTTTGAATTTTTCGATGATAGCCATTAAAATGCGGTTGTCCATTTCATCCAACCCACCTTCATCTACATTTAAGGCGCCTAGCCCGTATTGAGCGATGGCCAAATCGATCGTGCCATTGCCTTTTATTTGGGCAAAATCGCGGATGCGGCGCAGCAGCGCATTGGCTATACGCGGCGTGCCACGGCTTCGGCGGGCAATCTCGTGCGCCCCCTCCTCTGTAATGGGTACATTCAATATCCCTGCTGAGCGGATGATGATTTTCTTTAAAATAACGATATCGTAGTAGTCCAGGTGGCAATTGATGCCAAATCGCGCCCGCATCGGCGCGGTGAGCAAGCCCATGCGAGTAGTCGCGCCCACGAGGGTAAATGGATTCAATGTAATTTGAATGCTCCGGGCATTTGGGCCGCTATCAATCATGATGTCGATGCGGTAATCCTCCATAGCCGAATACAGGTATTCTTCGACCACCGTATTCAAGCGATGGATTTCATCGATAAACAGCACATCGCCTTCGTCCAGATTAGTCAACAAACCCGCTAAATCGCCCGGTTTTTCCAGTACTGGCCCGGAAGTCATTTTCAGCTTCGCCCCCAATTCATTGGTTACAATATGCGCTAAGGTCGTTTTGCCCAAACCCGGTGGACCATGCAGCAATACGTGATCCAAAGCTTCTCCCCGCCGCTTGGCTGCTTCGATGAATATTTTCAGGTTATCTACGATTTTGGCCTGCCCACTGAAATCTGTCAATGCTTTTGGGCGAAGACTCTGCTCCACTTGCTGTTCCTCCGCCTCAAAATGTCTGCCGTTCGGATCCAAATTCGGATTTTGCATTATTGATGGTTTCTGTATTTGGTACATATTGGCTTGGGGTTGCTTCCTGATTTTTGTCTCACTAAGGAACGCAGAAAAATTCACTTCCCGATTTTGTCCTTACCCTAGAGGGCTAAACGGTTCATTTTAAGTGTGCCCGCTAGGGTAAGGACTTTGCTAAATCGGGAAGTCATTTTTTGCATACTACTAAGGAACATTTCTTTTGGGCTATTTGTGCAACAAACGACCAATTTCTTTTTCACGCCCCCCTTAAATAGCCAGGGTAAAAAGTTGTAAAAAAGTATAATTGATTACCTTTGTGCAGTTTTTTTCGACCCTGCAAGTTAGTGAATTTGACATCAAATAAAAATCAATAAAAATGAGTGGAACAAAAATAAGCATTGAAGCGCTGCCGGATGGTACAGGCGGCAAGCTCATCGTGCCGAATGATCCCATTATCCCTTTTATCGAAGGAGACGGTATTGGCCCAGACATCTGGGCAGCTTCTGTTCGTGTTTTTGATGCAGCCGTCGAAAAAGCGTATGGCGGAACTAAAAAAGTACATTGGATGGAAGTTTTGGCTGGCCAAAAAGCATTTGACACCACCGGCGATTGGCTGCCAGAAGCAACATTAGAGGCTATTGACGAATATTTGGTGGCCATCAAAGGGCCTTTGACTACACCGGTTGGCGGTGGTATTCGCTCGCTGAATGTCGCCTTGCGGCAAAAATTGGACTTGTACGCTTGTGTTCGCCCCGTGCAATGGTTCAATGGCGTTCCTTCTCCGGTAAAAGACCCCGGCCAAATCAATATGGTCATTTTCCGCGAAAATACAGAAGACATCTATGCTGGTATCGAATACCTGAATGGAACGGCTGATTTGGAAAAGTTGAAAAACTTCCTGATCAACGAAATGGGGGTTACGCAAATCCGCTTCCCCGATAGTGTTTCTTTAGGTATCAAACCCGTTTCGGTAGAAGGAACTGAACGCCTCGTTCGGGCAGCCATCGAATACACACTTGACAACAACTTGCCTTCCTTGACCCTGGTGCACAAAGGCAATATCATGAAATATACTGAAGGTAAGTTCAAGGAATGGGGTTACCAACTGGCTGAAAGAGAATATGGCGATCGGGTATTTACCTGGGCACAATACGACCGCATTGCCGCCGAAAAGGGTTCAGACGCAGCCAACAAAGCCCAGGAAGAAGCCCTGAACAAAGGCGCCATCTTGATCAAAGACGCCATTGCTGATGCCTTCTTGCAGCAAATCTTAACCCGTCCTTCTGAGTACTCCGTCATTGCTACCCTCAACCTGAATGGCGACTACATCTCTGATGCCCTGGCCGCACAAGTAGGTGGTATTGGTATTGCCCCTGGTGCTAACATCAATTATATCACCGGAAAGGCCATCTTCGAAGCGACTCATGGTACAGCACCTAAGTACGCTGGCCAAGATAAAGTGAACCCAAGCTCTGTGATCTTGTCCGGCGAAATGATGTTCCGCTACATGGGCTGGAAGGAAGTAGCCAATATGATCCTCAAAGGGGTGGAAGGCGCTATTTCTAACAAACGCGTGACTTACGATTTCCACCGCCTGATGGAGGGCGCTACTTTGTTGAAGTGCTCTGAATTCGGTGATGAGATCATCAAAAATATGTAATTAACCAGTTAAGTGTCGGTATGGGTCCAACTCACGCCGACACTTTGCCTCTTCGCCCCAAATTCAAAGGGCCTCCTCCTCCTTTTCCAACTTAATATCCCGGTTAACCGCAATACTGGCATTCAATTCAAATCCAATCAGGATAATCAGTGCATTGATCTGTATCCACAGCATCAACACGATGATGGCACCAATGGAACCGTACAACTCATTGTAGGTACTGAAATCGTTGACATATTTGGAAAAAGCCAGTGAGGACAGCAAGCAAAGTATGGTAGCCAGTGTGGCGCCAGGCGAAAACATGGTAAACCGCTTTTTTGTCGCTGCACCATATCGGTAAATGATGGAAATGCTGGTATAAAAAAGAAAGATAATAGACAACCAGCGCAACAGGCGCAGCGAAAAGTTGGTGATCCAATCTAAGGGCAGGTAGTCGTTGAGGAGGTGGATGAACCATTCGCCCAATATGATCAGCAAAATGGCAGCGATCAGAAGGATGCCCAACTGAAAAGTCAGCAGTGCTGAAACAAGCCGTTTGCGCCACCCCGACCGCTTTTTGAAGGTCTGCATGTACGATTTTTCAAAGCCCCGCATCAGCGCCAACATCCCATTAGACGAGAAGTACATAGCCAGAAAAAAACCAAAAGACAAGAGGCCAAAGCGGGGGTTATTGGTCACATCATCAATGAATGAAAACAGGCGGTCTCCCGCTATACCGGGCATAATACGCTGGATTTCCAGGCGCAAGTACACATCAAAATTTTCCCCTGCTGGAAAATAGGCGATTAAATAGTTTTTGAACAGCGGTATCAAAGTAAAAAAAGCCATCAGCGCTGGAAAAAGTGCCAAAAAAAAGCTGAATGCAATGGCATTAGAGCGGGTAAAAAGGTCGTAGCGCCTGGTTTCATGGTACAAAAAGACAACAACGTCATAGATAGGCACCTTAAAAAACCCTGGCAAGGATTTTTCCTTCGACCAATCTATCAACCTTTTGATAGGAGGCCAAGCCAGTACATGTTCCTGCCATTTTAGTATAAAGGACTGTAGTTCCTTAAAGTTGATCCGCTTCAAAGCTTGGTCGTAGTTTTTCCAGTAAAAATTCAGGTGCAGGGACGGTTTTCTGGCTTATTTCGTCAAAAAAGCAAAGCTTAACCGTTCCGCCATTCACCAACTTGCCCTTTTCGTTGAACAGCTCCATGTGGAAAACGATGAATTGATCCGGCAGTTCGCGCAAAGTGGTTCGAATGGTCAATAACTCATCGTAATATGCTGGGCGCACAAAGCGCATCTGCATGGACACGACAGGCATGAGTATCCGATGCTCTTCCTCCATTTCCTTGTAGGTCAGCCCGATGTTTCGCAGCATTTCTACCCGACCTATTTCGTAGTATTGGGCATAATTGCCATAATAGAGGTATTTCATTTGATCGGTTTCGCCGTAGCGAACGCGCTTTTGATAGTCAAACGAAATCATCAATTCTTGCTTTCTTTTCCGTAAAGGTACACAAATGCCTGTCATAATATTGCTAGATTTGGCCGAAAAAACCACCATATGTCTATTGTACAAGAATTCAACGACTACCGCAGCAAGATGAATGACAAAATCTTGTCTGCCGACAACAAAGTCCTCAAGCGCTTTTTCAACCTCGACACCAACGCCTACCAAGACGGTGCCTTATCGGCAAAAACCAAAGAACTGCTGGGATTGGTCGCCTCTATGGTACTTCGTTGCGACGATTGTATTCGCTACCACCTCGGCACCTGCTACGAATTGGGCGCTACAAAAGACGAAGTCTTTGAAGTATTTGCCATAGCTAATCTAGTTGGAGGCTCCATTTGTATTCCCCATACCCGCCGGGCAGTAGAGTATTGGGAAGCATTAGAGGCCGAACAGTAATTTTATCGTAACTTGCCCGCCATTTTTTTAGATAAAAAAAACCGGAATGAATCCAATTTCGAGTTACCTGCAAGAACTAAATGATGTACAGCGCAATGCCGTTACCCATACGGATGGCCCCGTTCTGGTAGTAGCCGGCCCAGGTTCGGGCAAAACGCGCGTATTGACCTATCGCATCGCTCATCTGATCAACAAAGGCGTAGCACCCTGGGAAATCCTGACCCTTACCTTTACCAATAAAGCGGCCCGCGAAATGAAAGACCGGATCGAAAAAGTGGTTGGCGCCAGAGCCAACAAGGTGTGGGCCGGTACTTTTCACTCCATCTTTGCCCGTATCCTGCGGGTAGAGGCCGACAAAATTGGCTATCCGCCCAATTTCACTATATACGATACGGACGATAGCAAAAGCCTGATCAATGCCATACTCAATGAGATGCACCTGGACAAAGAAAAGTACAACGTCAACCAAATCCGCGCCCGCATCTCTTCGGCCAAGAGCAACCTCATCACCC
The DNA here is from genome assembly GCA_937864265.1 of uncultured Saprospirales bacterium. Lineage (GTDB taxonomy): Bacteria > Bacteroidota > Bacteroidia > Chitinophagales > Saprospiraceae > CALMIR01. The sequence continues at coordinate 5,265 of CALMIR010000159.1, forward strand.
CAAAGCTCTATGTACAGCAGGAAGATTTAATGGAACAGGATCGGCAGGCACGACGGCCCTTAACCCATAAAATTTATGAAAAATACGTGGCCCGCTGTAAACTATCCGGCGCCATGGACTTCGACGATCTGCTCTATCGTTTATACGAATTGTGGCAAAAAAATCCGGATGGTGTGCTGGATAAATACCGGGAAAAGTTTCCTTATGTACTGGTAGATGAGTTTCAGGATACCAACCATTTGCAATACGCCATCATCCGCAAGTTGGTGGACTATCCCAATAGTCCGCGTAATATCTGCGTAGTGGGCGACGATGCACAAAGTATTTACGCTTTCAGGGGGGCAACCATCCAGAATATCCTGGATTTTGAACAAGACTTCAAGCCTTATAACATCCAGACTTTCAAGCTGGAGCAAAACTACCGCTCTACCGAACATATCGTGCAGGCTGCCAACGAAATCATTCAATACAATGCCCGGCAAATTCCCAAAACCATTTGGTCGGACAAAGGCAGCGGCCACCGCATCAAGATCATCAAGGCAGCTACCGATGGCGAAGAGGGCAAACGGGTGGTCGATACCATTTTGGAACAAAAAAACCGCTACCACCTCAGCAACTCCGATATCGCCATTTTGTACCGCACCAATTCCCAGTCGCGTGTTTTTGAAGAATACCTGCGCCGCTATAACATATTATACAAAATTTACGGGGGTTTATCTTTTTACCAGCGCAAAGAAGTCAAAGATTTGGTCGCCTATTTGCGCCTGGTAGTCAATCCCGGCGATGATGAAGCCCTGCGCCGCATCATCAATTTCCCCAAACGGGCAATCGGAGATACCACAGTTGAAAAAATTTCCGACCACGCCAGCCAAAATGAGCAAATTCTCTGGAAAAGCTTGGGCGAAGTAAGTTTTGGCGGCAAAACACAAACGTCTCTCAATGGCTTCATCCAAATGATAAGGGGCTTTCGCGAACAATTGGATCGCCTGGATGCCTATCAGTTGGCCAAGATCGTTTACAAAGAATCGGGTTTGGAAAAAGAATATGCCAAAGAGGGCAATACCCAAGAAGGCCAAGAGCGGGTGGACAACATCAATTCCTTATTGGATGGTATCAGTGCCTTTGTGGACGATGATTCCATAATCGACACCGAGACCATTCCCGATAAATCGCTGGCCAGCTTTTTGCAAAGCATTGCCCTGCTCACCGACCAAGACGAAAAGCAGGATCAAAACGACCGCATCACCCTCATGTCTGTCCATGCCGCTAAAGGTTTGGAATTCAAATCGGTATTTGTAGTGGGGCTGGAAGAAAAGTTATTTCCATCTTTTTTGTCCATGGAATCGCCGGAAGCCATCGACGAAGAGCGGCGCCTGTTTTATGTGGCCATCACCCGCGCAGAACAGTTTTTGACCCTGACATTTGCCAATAACCGCTACCGTTACGGCCAAATGCGTTTCAACGACCCCAGCCGTTTTTTAGAAGAAATTCCGAGACAGCACGTAGAAAGTACGGCCAATATCCGTTCCAATACCGGCGCCTCTTTTGAAAAGCAAGCAGCAACTCCCGTCAACCCCAAGGCCAGCGTGAGCGGTTACTTCAATAAGCCCGCACAAGAGGCTTACCCCAAAATAGACCCGCGCAATTTCAAGGCTTCGCCCATTGAAGACATCAAAGCTGGCATGAAGGTGTTGCACCTGAAATTTGGCGAAGGCAAAGTAGTTGGTATTGATGGCAACGCCGCCAATAAAGTGGCAACGGTCCATTTTTCGGATGCTCCCCCGCCCCAGCCCCGGCGTATCATGTTGAAGTTTGCGAAACTACAAATCTTAGAAGGTTGAAGTGGTTTCAGGTTTCTAGTTGACCTGTGACCTGTCTTGAAACAAAACCTAGACTTAGCCCGCTTGAAACTTGAAACTTCTGAAATGCAACTCAAACTCATCCAACAACTTTTTCGACAGTACGAACAATACCTGCAAACGCCCGCAGCAGCGGATCGCTTGTATATTTGGGAATCCCAGCGGATTTTTCAGGAAAACTGGAACATGGCGGCTGAAAATTGGTCAGAAATGTTCGACCAGTCCTTGCAAAACAGCCACACGCGACGACTCTGGTTGCGCGAAGCTTATGAACCTAAAAAGCGGATGATGGAATTCATCCAGTTGGCGCCGGATTTTGTGCAACACATGTTTTTTGATCTTTTCAACGAAGAAAAGGCAGTAGATGGCCGGGCTAGCCGCTTTGTCTTTTACTGCGACCAGATGATGGAAAGCTATTTGGAACAATACCCTTTGAGCAAGGAAAACAGCCACTACCACGACGACAACTACCACATGGTTTTCTTATACCTCAGCTTTCGTTTTCCGGATAAATACTGTTTGCACGATCCTGAGGCATTCCGTCGCTTGTTACAGGCAGTTGGCAGCCAGGACATCCCGAAAACCAACGATGTAGAGCGCTACGCCAAAGTATGCCAAACCCTCTGGAAATGGATGCAAAAGGAAACCCAAATCCTGGATTTGCACCAACAAAGGCTACAATCAGGCTTGCATTATACCGAAGACAGCCTGATGCTGGTGTATGATATGATGCAGGCGGTTTTGTGATAAAAACTCTTTATATTTGTCAAAAAGTCGCTTATGTCAAGTGCGGTTAAAACCATTCCTGGTCATTATATTTACGAATTGGATGAGGGTAAACCCATCTACTATAAAGGGTATAAGCAAGACCTGTCGCAAAATATAAACCTTGATCCTAAGGGTAGCAGCCTGCTCCAATCCCTTATCATCACCCAATTGGTCGTATTATTGCATCAAAAACTATCTGACCAATACCATATACTGACCAATGAACTCGGGCTTCAACTTTCCAAAGGCAACAGAAGAGCCGCAGATATTGCTATCTTCGAAAAAAAGCAACTTTCTACAGCTCAAATAGCCAACAAATACACCAACGTTCCGCCAAAAGTAGTGATCGAAATAGATACCAAAGCAGAAATAGAAGTAATACAGGACACCTTTGCTTATTACAACCGCAAAACCGAGCAGCTACTGGGTTTTGGTGTTAAAAAAGTGATTTGGGTTTTTACAGACACCCAAAAAGTACTCATCGCCAGCCCTGAGCAAGATTGGCAACTGATCAATTGGTCTAAGGAAATCGAAATCTGGGATGAGGTGTACGTTGTTATTCCCAATTTGCTACCCTGATGTTTTATCGCCATGCCTGATACGCCTACTTTTACAACTGTGCATGAGGCCGAAGCGCTTGCATGGACTTATTATGGTCTGAAGGGTACCGCCAAAAAACTCAACGGAGAAATAGACTTCAATTTTCAGCTCCTAAGTGATACCGGGCAAGCCTTTACCCTCAAGCTCAGCCGCCCGGAGGTCAACTGGGCCGATATAGATTTTCAGCACAATATTCTGCACCATTTATCCCAATCGGGTTTTCCTTTGCAGCTCCCTGAGCCATTGTTAACATCATCAGGAGAAGCTTATGCCCGATTGGAAGGCAATCGCGCCTTGCGCCTGCAAAGTTGGATTGAAGGCCGCGTCATGGCAGCAGCAGTTCCACGCTCGCCCGAGTTGCTCAACAGTTGGGGGCAAGCCTGCGGACTATTGTCCAAACACCTAGAAGGGTTCGACCATCCTACTGCCCATCGTTTTTACAAATGGAACCCAAGTGAAGCACTGGCCGCCAAACAACTCAGACCGTATATCCGGGAAAGCCAGCAACAGGCCATCGCCGATTATTTCTGGGATTTGTTTGAACAGGAAGCCCTGCCTCATCTGCCTGCTTTGCGCAAAAATGTCAACTACAACGACGCACACGAACTCAACCTCTTGGTCAACGAGGATGCTTTCCAGCCAAAGGTAAGCGGTATCATTGATTTTGGCGACGCCCTTTATACCGAAACCATCAATGAATTGGCCATCGCCTGTGCGTATGCCTGCATGAATATGCCCGACCCCCTGGAAGCAGCAGGCTGGGTCGTACAGGGCTACCATGAAGTTTTCCCCATTCAGGAGGCAGAACTTGCTGTCTTGTTTCCATTGATAACAGCCCGCTTGCTTATTTCGGTTGCCAACTCAGCTTACAACAAACACCTGGAACCAGAAAATGATTACCTCCAGATCAGCGAAGCCCCCGCTTGGGATTTGCTGGAAAAATGGCGCAAGCTCTCCCCTGCCCTAGCTCATTATCGCTTTCGCGAAATTTGCGGTTTTAGGCCCTGCCCCAAGCAATCCATGTTTGAAGCCTGGCTGGAAAAAGAAGCGCCTGCATTGGGTGCTGTTTTGGATTTGACCGATAAACGCATAGCCCGATTAGACCTTTCCGTAAGTAGCGTGGAACTGGGGCATAACAGCCATTTCGAACACATTCAGGCATTTGACAAAACCATCGCCCGCCTTTTGGAGGTAAAAGCAGCAACAGTCGGGATGGGCGGATACGGCGAAATTCGGCCATTTTATACCACCGATGCCTACGCTGTTAGCGGCAATAATGGCGCTCAATGGCGAACGGTTCATTTGGGCATGGACGTTTGGATGGCTGCCGAAACGCCGATCTATGCCCCACTTGAAGGGGTGGTGTTCAGCGTATCAAACAATGCAGGAGAACGCGACTATGGCCCTACGCTGATTTTGAAACACGAGGTCCATAAAGACCTGGTGTTTTATACGCTTTATGGCCATTTGAGTGCCCAGGTATTGGATCACTTGCAAGCAGGAGACCTCATTGAGAAAGGTCAGGCCATTGCAGCCATCGGCCCTGCTCCGATCAACGGCAACTGGCCGCCTCACCTGCATTTTCAGTTGATACTCGATATGATGGGCAACACGAGCGATTTCCCCGGTGTTGCTTTCCCCGCACAACAAGCAACCTGGCTGAGCGTTTGCCCGGATCCGGCTCCTTTTTTTCCAAAAATCCCCGCTGCAAAATCAGCCTTAAAGCAGGATGAAATCCTGGAAAAAAGACAAAAACACCTGGGAAAAAGCCTCAGTATTTCCTATCAAGATCCACTGCATATCGTGCGGGGCTATCAGACTTGGCTGTACGATACAACAGGTCGTCGCTACCTCGATACCGTCAATAATGTACCGCATGTGGGCCACCAACACCCAAAAGTAGTCAAGGCGGCGCAGCGGCAAATGGAATTGCTCAATACCAATACCCGCTACCTGCACGAGGAGATTGTATTGCTGGCAGAAGCATTGCTGGCTACGCTACCGGCTGAATTAAGTGTAGTTCATTTTGTCAACTCCGGCAGTGAAGCCAACGAGCTGGCCCTGCGTATGGCTCAAACTTACACCGGGCAGACGGATATGATCGTGCTGAAAACCGGCTATCACGGCAACACCAATGCTTGTGTCGCTATCAGCAGCTACAAATTCGATGGTAAAGGCGGAAAAGGCGCTCCCGAGCACATTCACGTTGTCCCCACGCCGGATACTTACCGGGGAATGTATGTGGATGAAAATGCTGGGGAAAAATACGCCGAACCAATCCGACAAACCATTCAGCAGCTAAAAGAAAAAGGCAAGGGACTTTGCGGATTTATTTGCGAAAGCATCTTGAGTTGCGCCGGGCAAATAGTTTTGCCGAAAGGCTATTTGCCAGAAGCGTACCAGCAGGTGCAGGAAGCCGGTGGCGTATGCATAGCCGATGAGGTGCAGACCGGTATAGGGCGGGTAGGCGATGCTTTTTGGGGCTTCGAACTGCAAGGCGTTGTACCTGATATCGTTACGATTGGCAAACCAATTGGCAACGGACACCCCTTGGGGGCGGTGGTCTGTACCCGAGCTATAGCCGATGCCTTTGCCAACGGCATGGAATATTTCAACACATTTGGCGGCAACCCGGTTTCGTGCGCCATTGGCAGAACGGTGTTGCAAGTCGTGCAAGAGGAAGGGCTACAAGCCCATGCCAAAAAAACGGGGGATGAGCTGCAAAATGGGCTTCGGCAACTTCAGAAAGCATTTCCCATCATAGGCGATGTGCGAGGGCATGGCCTTTTTTTGGGTTTTGAGCTGGTCAAAGACCCCAAAAACTTAACACCCGCCACCCGCGAGGCGACCCATCTGGCCAACCGAATGCGGGCATGCGGCATATTGATGAGCACGGACGGCCCTTATAATAATGTGTTGAAGATCAAACCGCCGATGTGTTTCGGCAAGCCCCATGCTGACTATTTGTTGGATCAACTGTCGCTGGTGCTGCGAGAGGATGTTTTTCAGATTTAGTGTGGGGATTATTCTGGTTCTCCTCTGAATAAGGTTTCACTACATCAAAAAGCCCACTACGCTATATGAAATCACATGGATTGGCTTAGCGTTTTAGCAAGGCAGGAACTAAAGGTGTAACAATCGCAGGGTGGTATCGGAAATAGAAGCCATCCTATACCACCCATATGATCCGTGAGGGCAGTTCAACGTTTAGAAACCCTGAATAAGTTTATCCTTCATTTGCTGAAACTCCGCTTCAGAGATGATGCCCTGTTCCTTGAGTTGTGCCAGTTCTTTGAGTTTTTCAATCACGGAAGTCTGGTCGGTAGCCTGGAAAGTATCGGCAGCTGTTTTTTCAGCTTCTTTGAATTTATCAATTTCCTCCTCCGCGTGTTCTTTTTGTTCTTTGCGCCACTGCTCCGCCACCTTTTTGCCTTTCTCGAATTGCTCCTTGTACATTTTCTTCAAGCGAGCCGGATCGAAATCCAGAATGGTGCCACCCGATTCAAAATGTCTTTTGAACACCTGCCCCAAGGCATAAGTAGAAGCACCTGCAAAAACAGACACCGCTGCACCTCCCAATAAAGAGCCTACACCGGGTATCATTTTCACCAGACTGCCCGCACCTATCCGCGCTAACGTGGAGCTGGTAAGCGAGGTAACGATGGCTTTGCCCTGCGTTTCTGAAAAATCCACATCATAGACCCGACACATTTGGCGAATCATATCCAACTGGAGGGCACTGACAGCAAAAATATCGGCGATCAGGATGGGAATAAACCCGGCACCCATCGACCAGATGACGTGGTTGCGGATAATGGTATCTGCATGTTTGGAGCGGTCGCTTTGTTCGCTGCTCATAAGTTTATCTTTGATGGTTTTGGTTGCGTAATCGAAAATCTTCTTTGAATCCACAGTTTAAAAAATTTTCATCAATATTAGCGCTATTGCCGCAGTTTAGCGCAAAATCTCGACCATTCCCGTTAAAATGACGACGTTTCCGGGGCATTCCCGCTTAGAGTAGGTATGAAATTATATTTTTTCAAATTACAACAAAAAAGCCCCGACTTTCGTCGAGGCTTTTTTTGTAGACCTACTAGGACTCGAACCTAGAATAACGGAACCAAAATCCGGTGTGTTACCATTACACCATAGGTCTGAACCACCTTGGGAGGGTATTTTCTCCCGTTGCGGGTGCAAATATACAACAAAAACTATTTTTGCAATAGTTCCCTTGAAAAAAAATTTGTTTGCTCAGGCGAAAACTGCTGCTCCCGGTGAAAACTGCCGCTCGTGCAAAATATCGTACAGCACATCGTGGTATTCCGGGTATTCGGGCAGGTTGTTGTGCCCACCGCCTTCGATGGGGATCAGTTCGATTTTGGGTGCCTGTTTTTTTAACATCAAGCTTTGGCGAAAGGGAATCAGCCGATCTTTAGTGCCATGGATGATGAAGATCGGGCATTCCACTTTTTTGATGAACTGGTCGGTGCGGATTTTATAGCGCAACAGCCATTGCACGGGCATCCAAAAGATGAACCGGCGAATCTGATAGTAAAAGCTGAAATACGGCGAATCCAGGATGAGCAAGGCCGGCTTGTTCCAGGCAGCGATGCGGGCGGCGATGCCACTGCCTAGCGATCGGCCAAAGACGACGATCTGCTCTTCTGCGTACTGGTTTTTCAGCCATTTATACACCGTTTGTGCATCGTTGAAGAGGGTTGGCTCCGTGCGCCTGCCCGAGCTTTTGCCGAAGCCCCGGTAGTCCACCATGAAAAAGTCGTAGCCTTTGCCGACAAAGTCTTTGGCAAATTTCCCCCAACCCTTGATGCTTTTAGAATTGCCCTTGAGGTAATAAACCACGCCTTTTGAATTGGGCACTTTGAACCAAATGCCGTTGATCTGACCGCCATCTTCCATATCGAAATTCACTTCCTCAAAGGGAAATGGGTAGCGGTATTCAAAGTGGCGGGGCAGGATTTCTGGACGGAAAAAGAAAAAATCCTGGAGCAAATAGAATACGGCACAGAGCGCCACATAGACGATGCCGAGGTATCCTATTATTTCCAGTCCGTTTTCCATAGTAACTTCTTGTGCTGCTAAGCTACAAAAACCTGCCGCATTGACTCATAAAATGGCGGCGTTGTATTTAATTAGCGTTTGATCGCTTCCTCGTATAGTGCGATCCAATCTTCGACGCTCATACGGCCGACTAAATTCCCGATCAATTCAAAAGAGTGTGCTACAAATTAGTGGTAAATCAATATATCAAGCAGCTTTTTGCTG
>CALMIR010000160.1 GCA_937864265.1 uncultured Saprospirales bacterium
GTCTTAATCCTACTTTACCTGGACTTACCTCTCGGACAATTTCAAAACTAATTTGAGAGGCGTTAATGCCGCTTAGTCTTAATCCTACTTTACCTGGACTTACCTCTCGGACTTATAATGTAAATAAAGAATCCGACAAATGAAAAACTGTCTTAATCCTACTTTACCTGGACTTACCTCTCGGACCTGATAGAACTTCTTCAAAAATTCAAGGGCGATGTGTCTTAATCCTACTTTACCTGGACTTACCTCTCGGACCTCCTGAAGAGTCTTCCAAGCGATTACTCCAACCAGTCTTAATCCTACTTTACCTGGACTTACCTCTCGGACCATATAACGCAGTAGAGGTAATTGAGTGACAAAATTAAGTCTTAATCCTACTTTACCTGGACTTACCTCTCGGACTGTAGGAACCCTATCGGCATTTATTCATTAATAAAAAGGTCTTAATCCTACTTTACCTGGACTTACCTCTCGGACCCAGGGGCTGAGACTGCCCCTAGCAGAAGGAGTACATGCGGTCTTAATCCTACTTTACCTGGACTTACCTCTCGGACAATAAAAAGTCGAAACATGGAAGAAATTATCGGATCGGTCTTAATCCTACTTTACCTGGACTTACCTCTCGGACTCTTCGGGTATATCTGCCAGAAGAAAACTTATCCTGTCTTAATCCTACTTTACCTGGACTTACCTCTCGGACCCAACGGCAAAAACAATTAAAGCCGGGATCGAACCGTCTTAATCCTACTTTACCTGGACTTACCTCTCGGACAGGGGCTGAGACTGCCCCTAGCAGAAGGAGTACATGCGTGTCTTAATCCTACTTTACCTGGACTTACCTCTCGGACGTTTATAGTCCTAGGGGCAAGCAGAGTTAGGATGAAGTCTTAATCCTACTTTACCTGGACTTACCTCTCGGACACTCCAATAAAAGCCGCTCTGAGAATGGATCAAAAAAGTCTTAATCCTACTTTACCTGGACTTACCTCTCGGACCCGATTTCAAATGATGCAAATGATAGCCGCTTTTGGCGTCTTAATCCTACTTTACCTGGACTTACCTCTCGGACCCCCTGATAATTTCCAACAATGGTGTGAAAACACCGTGTCTTAATCCTACTTTACCTGGACTTACCTCTCGGACCCCGGCAACTGCGCCGGAAAGCTAGAACTCAATATGTCTTAATCCTACTTTACCTGGACTTACCTCTCGGACTGTATTCACCGCTTAGCTGATCCGCTTCCAAAATTAGTCTTAATCCTACTTTACCTGGACTTACCTCTCGGACTTCAAAAAAGAGTGGTTTGGACAGCCCGCGATGTGGCGTCTTAATCCTACTTTACCTGGACTTACCTCTCGGACTTTGATAAGTCCAAGTATTACGCTGTGACACAGCATGGGGTCTTAATCCTACTTTACCTGGACTTACCTCTCGGACTCCTGACGGATTCGTTCCGGCGCTCTGCACAGATGTGCAGTCTTAATCCTACTTTACCTGGACTTACCTCTCGGACCTATACCGTGTTGGCAGTGGAGTTTAAACCTCCCAAAAGTCTTAATCCTACTTTACCTGGACTTACCTCTCGGACCTGCACAGATATGAATTTCCAGTGTCAAGCACAATTGTCTTAATCCTACTTTACCTGGACTTACCTCTCGGACTCTATTTTTCAGAACGAAATGACAACCAGTCGGTTAAGTGATGCAATGTAGAAATTTTAACACTTTTTAACATGGGTTTTTTTTCGTTTTGACCTAAAATAGGTGATCCAATGCCTAGCAAAGTTAAGCAATATTTTCAAAAAAACAAAGTATTTGGGGGATCAACCAGGGTTTGAATTTGAATTTCTTTGCCTAGTATTTTCATGCTGCTAATGGTGCTGGCTTGTACGGGAACAAGTAGGATGCTGTCGTGGTTGTCGTAGGCGGCTTGTACTTCAGCCAGGGTGGTATTGATTTCCTCAAACGTCTTGGTTTCGGTACGAGCCAGGTAAACAGATTTTTGGATGCGGATGCAGCCTTTGCGCAATAAGTATTTGGCAATGTGGTTGCGCACGCGGTGGTCTTCGATGTCGTACATGACCAGGTAGAGCATTTCAGTTGCTTTTAGTGTTTTTTGATGTACAAGATGTAATATTTGGCGTATTCGGGCTTCTAGGCTTTCCAGCGGATTTTCCTGGATTGCTTCTATTGGTTTTTCTTCTTGGATGGGGTGTACTAATTGGGCCAAAGCCAGTTTTTCTAGTTTGGCTTTTAGGTCGTATTCTACATTACGAGGTCGGGCCATGGTAATCGGGATTTAGGCATTGATAAATGAGTTGGTAGGCCAGTTCGGCTAGTTGGGGTTGGCTGCCTGTTTTTGTAGTTTTGACGACGGAGAAGCCGCGCTTTCCAAAAAAGACGTTTACCTCTGCCCAATAGTCGCCCATGCCGATGCGAATGCACTTGCCGTATTGGATGGGGGTATTTTGCAAAATATGGGCTTCCACCGCTTGCAAGGCTTCTGCTATTCGTGGCATGGCAGATTCTAATTCGGCGGGTACATGTGGGTCGGGTTTTTTAGGTCGGGGCTTGAAATCGGGATTGAGCTTGCGTTTGATATCGAGCAGCACTTCATTGCTTAGGGCATTATTGGTTTTTTCAGCAGGAGGGAGCGGGGCTTGAATACTGACCAACTCTTTTTGACTTTTTTTGATGTCTTGTTCTGCTTGCGGGTCGGCGGGATCGAAATAATGCCCCATAATCAAGGGACTAGCATTGGGTCGGTAGAAAGCGTTGGGATCGCAACTGAGAAAACAGGCGCGGGTGACATCGTGGGTGCTGGTGTCCACCACTTTTTCCAGCGCATATTGTTGGGCCAGTTTTTGCACAAAGGCTTTATAGAATAGGCTGAATAAGCCATAGTCGAAGCAAGGAGCGTCTAATTGGAACAGGACTTTCAGGCCGTCGCCACCTGGGGAAGCAAAGAGGAGCATGACCCGGTCATCGTTTTTGAGTTGATCGGCTACTTGACTTTGCTCTAGTTCGGCCCATTGAAAATGGTCAAGATCAATAATGAGGTGTTGGATGGAGGAAAAATGCTCGCGGCGGCGTATAGGCGGATGAAAATGGCCGCAAACGAAATAGGGAAGTTCGCGTTTGAGGCGGCTGTACTGTCGTGGGTCGAGGGCGCGTATCATGCGCAGGCGTTCGATTTGCTGTTGGAACTCGACCTTAGGGCGACGTATGGCCTCTACCAGTCGCTCGATACTGACTTTTTGCAGGGGGTCGTTGCTTTGGGTGATCTGAAGTCCAAATTGCAGGTTCATGACTGTGTTGTTTTTTGGAAAAATTTGGCCAATTGATAAGCATATTGCTGTATGATGGTGATGCGGGCATTGCGCTGACCGGCATTGTCGATAACTTCGGCGAGGTAATCGTTGACGGATTGGATGAGGATGCGTTTGCCCAGACCTTCCAGCCAGATGCCGCCATTCTGTTCGATGAAGCATTCTTCGGGAAAAGCATCTTGTAGGCAAAGCTGGAGGACGACGTAATCAATCCATACACGATAGCGCTCGATGACGTCATAAACTAAAACGGGGCGGTTGTAATCGTCGCGATGGAAGATGCCGACGTAGGGGTCGATGCCTGCTCGAATGAGGGCGCCTTCAATTTTGCCATAAAGCATGCCGTAGCCGTAGTTGAGCAGGGCGTTGAACGGGTCGGTGGCTGGATGCTTACTTCGGGTGTCGAACTGGTAGTTTTCGGGCAATACGGCGCTGAGGGCTTCAAAGTAGCGTCGGGAAGCAGCGCCTTCCCATCCACGCAGGGAGGGGGCAATGTCGGCTACGATGTCGCCTTGTGCGAGTTGGAGCTTGTGTTTGTGGTCTTCGAGGGCATTGACGGCGCGCTGGATGGTGCGCATGACGCGCTCGTCGGGGGCTTCGAGGGTGAGGAGGAGGGCGATCTGGGTTTCCATTTTGAAGCTGAGGAGTTCTTTGACCCAATCGACTGCTTTGGGACTGAATATGAATTCGAGCTGGCTTTTGCGTATGGTGGAAATGGAGCCGTATTGTACGCTCCATACGCGGCCTTTGGGCATGCCGGTGCCGTCTATGAAGAGGAGGTCTATTTCGTGTTCGATGGCTAGGAGGACGGCGTCGGAGCTGACACGGGCGCCTTTGCTAATGGAGATGGAGCGGATTTGTTCGGGGGGGATGAATTGTTTGCCGTCATCTTGGGTATGGATGACGAATCGCCCTTGTTGAGTTTGAAGGGTAGTGCCGTAGGAGTTGAGTATGATGTGCATGTGTTGACTAGATTTTTTTGATGAATAAGTTGTGTGGGTTTGTCTAGACCTGATTTACAAGATGAGTGTGTGGGTGTGGGTTGGTTTAGACCTGATTTACAGGATGAGTGTGTGGGTGTGGGTTGGTTTAGACCTGATTTACCTGATTTACAGGATGAGTGTGTGGGTGTGGGTTTATCCAGACCTGATTTATCAGATTTACGGGATGGGTGTGGGATGCTTATAAGAAGTAGTGTCGGAATTGTACGAATTGGAAAGTGACGATTTTTTGGCTATTATGTTCAGTATTTATATTAACTGCTTTTTTGCAAGACAATGCCTACTATGGCATTTTTACCAGGAGTTGCTTTCGCTATCTTCATAGCAAGATAAGTTTCTTGCAGTGTTTTTCCGAAGCCAATGGAACAAGTGTAGCCACTGGTTAATTTGGAATAAGTAGTCTGCATGGCCAGCAGCTCATTATAAGAAAACCTACCTTTAAACAATAGGTCGTCGCCTGCATTGAAAATTACTTTGCCACCTAGCTGCTCAATTGTTTTACTGATTTTTATAATGGCACTTGACACTTTTTTGCTCATATCATGGAATCTTGTTTCACTAGATTCTTCGTCAAGAAACATACCTTCCAGCATCCCGCCAGTATCATCTCCATCCAAGCCATAAAAATAATCTTCTGTAGGGGCGAAAGCGGTGTCTGTGATTTTTTCGATGTGCTTGGGTTGTTTAACCTTGTCTTTTGGCATATATTCGGCCAATATTGGACGGACGATATCTGAATAGTACTCCATAAAAGGAAAAGACATTTTCAACATCAAATCGGCCTTGAATTTTTCAATTACCGATAAATCTTTGCTCTTGTGTGTCGTGCTGTTGCGCAAATGCAACATAAATTTGTTGAACAATACCAAAAACTCTTTGTCAAAACTGAGGGGTTGAATCTTGTCAATCCGGTTTGCCACAACCCCCAATTTTTGGCCTAGTGTTAGAGCGCTTTCTTTTTCTCCAATCATTTCGGAAATCAGTTCTTCAATACTCGCTGCAAAAGAAGTTGTAGCAATTCGCGCCAACGCATTGTCTTTCTTCTTGTCGCCCTCCAGCTTCAACTTTACGGCATGAACAAGGTTTTCCTGAAAAAAAACATCATCTACCTTTTTCTGGACAACCCTATTAAATTTTGCCTTGTGGCTTTCGATTACACGTTTATATCGCACCATCTCCGATAAATCCAAGTAAGCGAAGCTATCCATCAACGTACTGTCTGGAGCTGCTTCGTAGCTTTTCAGAAGTAACTCAATAGGTAGGAATCCGCGATCTTGGGTTAAGTTGCCTAGAATAGCAATGTTGATCATGTACTGGTGCTTGATGTCTAAAATATAGCTGCATATCGACAATAGGTTCTTTTGTACACTCGTTCCATTGGTCAAATCTACGATCCATTCGTCGGATTTGTCCACCCCTACACCGTTGAACAAAAATTCGATGTGTTCGACAAACTTATCAATCGAAACCCGGTTAGGCTTCGATTCATCAACGTGTAATTCAATAACTTTTCCGTCAATGTTGTAGAACTCAATACCGTGCTTTTCCAGTTGTTCTCTACATTGCAAGCGTACGTCTTTGTCAGCAAGCTTTTCTTCGGAAGCACTGGAATGGATGACAAAAATTTTGTCTAATGTTTTGCCAAATAGTTCCTTCGCCTTCTCGTTCGCCACGACTATCGTGTTTGTGAAGGTGTGGATGTTGATGTTGCCGTGTAGTAGGAGTTGGGGCATGGGGATGTATTAGAGGTTGTGAAAGTGATTTTTTATCAGGGTATTCAATTTGCCATAAACACCCAAATCATCCCAAGCCAAACCAAGGTAAGAGCTTAAAAGATGGTTTAATTCGGTAATACTCTTTTTCATAGGAAGAAGAACACCCTCCATCTCTTCAATACCAATGCCTTCAAGTTCTTTCTGTTGATTAAAGCCAAAATTATGTGCTACGGCATTTCGCAAATTGCTTAGTGCATTTAAGCATTTTCCAATATCGTCAATAAATGGTGGACGTATCTCACTGTCTTTAGGATAATAATGGTCGAAAATCGCTATGTAGGCGAACTTATTAGGCTCTTCCCATCTGAGTGGTTCTTTATTAATGATTTTCCCTTCCAAGTAAGGCAATAAACTGGGGTCTTTTGATAATAAATCTTTCCATTCTTGAAATTTAGTTTTCCGATTATGTATCACCCTTCCATCTAAGGCTAATTCTACAAAGGGGATATGTGTATTATCATATATAGTAAAAAGCCGCCAGAGATAATCTGTGTAATTCCTTTGATGGAATTTTATCTTAGCCGACATGAACATCTCCTTTTCAAGAATTTTCACCGTTGGGGCGACTTCTAAATCTGTTACAAGCTCCTGAAGTTCAGGATAGTCTGCTACGAAGGGTGCTATTTTTTTCTTCGCCAATTTAAAGTCCAACGCAATACGTGCCAATGCGTATTCTGCCAGCCCTTTCACTACTTCCTGCTCTATCGGCAACTGAACTATTCCCTCGTAGTCGAAGACTTGAAGCATGGAGTTCACGATTTTCGAGAGAATAATATTCTCTTGTGCACGGAAGGGCTGTAGGTTGGATTTGTCCTCCGAGCTAATTGTGATGTATTCGAATTTTCTAAAAATACCTGCGAAGTGGCTGGCGCTGCGCATGGTGGGTGTTCCTCCCGAATTGCTCACGAAAATTTTTTCATAAGCACCTCCGATGTTCTCGAACAGTTGCGTGTAAAAGGCAACCATTGCAGGGAAATCATTGGGATTATCGGGGCACAGTTGTAGTTCGCATTCAATCCCTTTCTTTTCAAGATGATAGCGTACTATTTCAGCGAAGTAAAATGAATCTTGTTGATGCGGTACTGTCTGCTTAGAAGTGGATAAATAGACCTTAGAAACCGATTCTCCGGCCTTTTCTATGACATCCAATGTCGCTTCAAGCATTGGATATACCGCGAAGTCATAGAAATACGCTATGTCGTCCCACATCATTTTGGAAATCTCTAAGAAGGTAGATTCTGCCCCTTTGGATTTTTGCACAATCAAGTGTCCACCTTCTCCTTCATTGTTGTCCACTAGATGTTTAGCAAAACGGCTTTCAAGGCGTTCCGCCTTCAATTTTGGAATCTGTACATCCCGATTTCCTAATAATATAATCAATGCTGTCTGTTTCATTTCGTTTTTTTTGTTGGTGAACCAAAAAGAACAAGTCGTTTGCCTTCCAATTTGGCTGTGACTTTAATGATGGTTCCGTTTTCCATTCCTGCTGGATACCTTACAGGTAAAATTTCTTCGGTAAATCCTGTTACATAAGGCTTTAGCAGTAGTTGCATTCCATTCTTGCCAACCACTTCGGCGTCAATGAGTTTGCCTTTTTTTAGGCCCTCTATACCTTGTAATACGGGTCTGCTGGCTAGTTCGGCAACTAAACGAGCCTGTTCTGCTTTTTCAAGCCTAGCTTTTTCAGCTGTGGCTAATTTGGCAGCCATAGCCGATTTTTCCTTTTCCACCAGTGGTTTCACTACATCTTCAAAATGAGACTTGGTGCATAGCTGTACAAAACCCATGGGGTTAAACAAATACTCATTTTCAGTATCTTCGTTAAAGTTCAGTCTTCGTGACTTATATCTGGGTATCCCCTGCTTTTTACCAGTATCAATATGATTAGGAAATTGCCAATCTCCTGTGATTCCATGAAATCCACTGCCAGATGCCATTCTCAAAACAGGGGCTTTATCTTCATTCTGTGTTGCTATGCCTTCGAAGGCACCGACAATAGCTTCTGTCTGGACTACCTCATAGTCAGTGTGGGTAAAGAATTCGACCTCTCGCTGAATATGCTGGCGGGTGTGCTGCATAATGGCATCTAGTAGCGTGTACTCGAAGTTACCAGAGAACATATGCTTTACATAGTGTCCAATTTCAACCTTCCGTATTTCATTTTTCACGGCTTTCTTAAACAATTCCTCATCGAAAGAAAGCCTGAACTTTCCAATTGCACCAGGAGGGATACACTCAAAGGCAAAAGTAAAGCCTTCCGACCTAAAGTTGCTGTTCGTCGAGTTTGAACCGTGTTTCCAGCCGCCAGTCCAACCTTCCCTTCCTTGGTTTTGAAGATTGAATATTTTGGCATTACAAAAAATCGTATCCACATCATCAAAGTGAATGTCTGCGCACTGTATGAAGCGCATAATACTGCTTTGAAACTTACCCAGCAGGTGGTCGTCAGGGAGTACGTTTCTACCTGTTTTCTCATCTTTAATACCTTTTGCAGCTTTTACGCTCATTCCACTTTCTGCAAACAGCTTTGCAAAAATTATGCTCCTAATAGCCCCCTTAATGGAGCTACCGGGCACATAAGGGCGTCCTGTTAGTCCATCTTTGATACAGGTTTTAATCTCGTATGCCGTCTTCTGCTTGAAAAAAAAAAGGAGACTTACCGTATCTATCGGAATTTGTCGAATTTTCAGCAAGTTAGCTATGCCATCAATACCGCTCTCAAGCGCATTGCAATATTGATCCACGTCGCCAACAGCCTGCAGCATCTTGCGTGAATCAAACACATATATCTTTCCATCCTTGCAAAGATACCCAACACCTTCCTTAAGATGTTTATCATCGTTGCCTCCGATATGAAGCGGCGTGAGTACACGTAAGGTTAAATCAAGATTTAGAGATGCCATGTCGTTACATTTTCACTGGTAAAAAAATACTGTGACCGTTGCGCCAAATTTTGTGTGGTAGCCCTATAAATGTAGCATTGGGTGTTACATCGATTGCCTTTCGCCCAGCATGCGTTGTGCTTCCGTTGAATACGCTCCCCTCAGTAAACATATAGATGGCTTTTTTTCGATATGATTGAAAACCTTCGGTAGTGATCCATCCTCCTCGCTTTAGGAAATCATAACTAGCTTTGTCCGCTAACATTTCGGATAGTTGCCCTGCGCTTTCAGGGCAGAACAACGAAAGGTTGGTACTGTATTTGGCTCCTTCTGGGACTCGCAATGACAGCGTACTTTTATCATATCTAAATGCACCATTTCCTACTGAACGATCGGTACCTAACCCTTCATACTGTAAAAGATCAAGCGCTGCATCAATTTGACTAAGGTCTTCACCATCGGCCAAAAAATAAAGCCCAGAATTTTCTTGAAACATTAAACGCTCCATGTAGAAAGGTGTAGGATCGGCTTCAAAAGTACGATCCCTTGGGATAGTGACACGCTGTGAGATTTGGGGTTGGATGAACCCGTCTTTACCCAGTGGATGAGCTGTGCAAAAGTCACCTTGTAGATCGCTATCCCCATTTTTACCAAAGCCACTAAGGGGAATGTCACCAAGCTGGGCTTCGAAATATACTTTATCCAGCCATTTTAACTTCTTCATTTTCTTCGCTAAACCTGGCTGTTCCAGTGTCAATGGCAGTCGCTTCATTAGCTTAGGAAAAAAATACACTGGCATACCACCCTCGCCCGTGGTGAAAGGGAAAAGGCTACTAATTTGAAAAGGTAATAAGCCATTGAAATCAAAAGAAAGCATCCCGCGTTTGCCCAGCATCGCTGTCAAAGCAGCCATCATTGTATCGGAACGAATAAACTGTTCCGAGTTACCATAGTCGTCAGGCCGCACATCTCCTATGTGTAAAGGCCCTTCGAAGTACAGTTGATAGACAGTGAAATTTTTGTTAGGCATCGGCTACATCTTTATTTTCATAAAGAATTACGGGTGTCGTCAAATCAAGCGTAAGTTCTACTTGACCGTAGCCCCTAGAACCATTGCCTCCAAGGTAGTCGGCGTGTAGGAGCAGTATCCCTTTTCTTAACACTTCGATATACTCTTCTTCTAGGTCGTTTTCCCAAACGTTCAAGATGATTTCCACTGCAAACTTCGCCCCGGCAGGGACACGCTCAATTTTGCGAGGATTCTCAGCAATCCCTCTCAACCGCTGAATACTATTTTCGAATTTGACCTCGGTGAAGGGGTAGTCTAAGAAGTCGGATTTTTTCAACAATTCAGCACTATCCTTTGTCAGGTATGCATCCCGCACAATCAGCTTACTAGGAAGGTTATCTTTTGCGAAGCCAAAGATCTTATTGATATGACCTTTAGATGCACCTACCGCGATAGCACCTTCCGACTGTTCCAGTAAACTCCGAATCTTGCCCTTAAGTGAGCTGCCGGGGATGTACGGCTGGCCATTATCGCGTCTTCGCACTACCACTTTGTCCACTCCGCCTATTTGGACGTTCTCGCTGCTATCTCCGATATGCAGACCTGTAATGAGTTCTAATTCGCCTCTGAAGGCTATTTTTTTTAACAGTTTTGACATGGTTGCCTGATGTTTTAATGATAAATATTGTTCAGTTGTCGTTTCTGCTGTCTGTGTACAGCTTGTGGAATGCAACAATAGCCTCTGCTATTTTTACAAATCTTGTGAAGTTCGACTCCTGCCCTTCCACAGCCCCTATGGCAGGTGATAAGATATTGTAAAAGGCTCTTATTCCGCGTTCATTCGACTTTCGACCTACGTCATAAGCAAGTTTAGCCTTCAAAAGGGGCACATCTTCTTTATGGCGTTCAAAGTCGGATTGGATGCGGCGCATCTCACCAAAAAAACGGCGTATGTTGGAGGACGTGAGTTTGGCTTCTGCCAACTCTCTGCCCGTCCGTTCGGCCCATTGCACTACTTCGTCATTAATGGGGATTTCACCTGTCACCCATTCTGTTTTCATCTTCTCCATTGTCTTCGTGTTTTGATGGTTTTATAAATTTGAGTTCATACTCTGCCCAGCGGGCGGCAAGTACGATGAGTTCCATGAATCGATCAGCTCCAAAAACGGTGTCGTGTAGTAGCCTAGCTTGTATCCGCAGTACAAAGTCGCGAATATCTGTGGCTTTCCCATACCGCTCACTGAATCGCTTCAAATAGTAAGCACTGTGCCACTTGTAGCTAAAATCATCAACGCACTTCATCCGACGGATAAAATCGCGATTGGCTTTGTAGCGTTGTAGTTGATGCAGTATTCCTCTACTCATGCCATTTTTACGGTTAATCAGATTTATTATTTCTGATTTAAGGTGTAAGACTTCGTCGAATTCAGTATCCCAACTCACCGTCTCATCAAAAAAGCAAATAGCATTTTTTGAGCCTAATATGGATTTATATCGTTTGGCTTCATCTTCTGCATTTCCAGCTATTTCTGCAGCTTTGTATATTGGATATTTTCTGTCAACAATGGCTAAGCCTGCCGAAATAGAAAGGTCGTGTCTTCCGGTGAATTGCTCAAAGGCTGTACGTACTTGTTGGGCAAAATCTAATGCAACGTCCCAACGTCCTACTGCAAATAAGTCGTCACCGCCTGCATAAAGTATAGACAGGTGCTCTTTACCCTTCAATCCATTTTGTATCGTGTTGATATAGCCACTGAAGAAAAGCCCCAACTGGAATGATAAGGTTGCATAAGCGGCAAATGATTTGTCATTTTCACTAAAGCCTTTAATGAAAATCTGCCCCAGATTGTCCACATCCATACGAAGTACACCCATTTTATGGGTTTCTTTGTCTATATCGTCACCGTAACAAAGTTCTTCTAAAGTTTTAAGGCGACTACCTCGCCAGCCGCTACTGTCTTGTTTAATTGGTTGGTGATTGCCACCATAAAAAGAAAATCCATACCCCGAAGTATCTGAACGATTAGACAAGCGTAGAAAATCAGTGTCATTGAGGAAAGTAAACCGCGCTTGTTTGCCCGATTTTGATTCAACGGCTCTTCCTACTTGTAATTCATCCAAAACAAGAACTTGTTGACCAAGAGTATCGAAATCCATTGTAGCAGCTCCTTGGATTTTAACATCCCATTTATTGTCGCTGCCCTTATTTTGATGTATTACTACGGTTGCATCTTTAAGTGCTCGACCAAGATTAATTTGTGCTTCAACCTCTGGTGAAATCACTATGGCGTCTTCATCATCGCCAATAGTAGCACCTTGTCCTACTAATGGTTCACCTGTTACATGACAAGTTTCTTTACTCTGAGCCTCAATAGACATATAGCTGTGCTCATCAAAAAAATCGTCGTATCCTAAAAGCAGGTTTTGAAATCTACGTCGTTTTTGTACAGCAGCCAATTCAGACACTTCACGCCATAAATCTCCTAGCTGCTTTACATTTGGAGCCTGTGCTGAATATATTTCACCTTTGGCTTGGTTGAACTCATATCTGAAACTAATATGACCTAGAGCCGCGTAAATCTTCCCTCTATGTTTATCCCAAAGAAATTTCTGAATTTCTTCATATAGTTCGATTAAACGAGTTTTTACAACAGGCGTGTTAGGCAATAAGAAATAAGCCTTGCCACCACTACTGTATATTACGTTCACCTCCGACTGTGCAATTTGTGCATCGTTCAATATCTTTTCCAACAGTTGGTCAAGCAGTAATTGCAAATAAAAGGAACGTCCTTTTAAGCTCTGAAAAGCCTTTTTTGAAGCAATATCATAGATAAACTGCTGAATTCCGCTGATATCCAAGCAACACATGAGTACAGGGTCATGCCCTTGATGTAAAGTTGTATGCTTGCTTTTCGTAGCCAACGCATCAGGATACACATCTGAAAAATCATGAAAACATCCAGCGAATGCAGCCGTAGTTTTCAGGTGTTCGAATAAACTTACATTTGGTGCGTTAAGCGGGCTATATGGTACACACCATGTGTACTTTTTGAGCAAGTAAAGCAATGTCGTTATGAAACCGCGAATACTCCCCACAGGAATCCGTTGGAACTCTTCTTGAAATTGATGCCAAAGCTGGCTATAGTCTTTCTCAAGCTCGCTTGTTTTAAGGCTTTTTGGCTCTTTCTCATCCAACAGTACAGGGAATATGTCTTCAAAATTAAGTGATAACGGCCGGAGTTCAAATAAATGCTTTTTCTGGCCAGTAACCATTTGACCATTTAAATCGACCATTAAATTATCAAAAATACTATGTAGTTGCTCGGGACTATTGCCTGCCTTCTCGTCTACTAACAATTGATTTGTGTCAATGGATAAACTCCACATAGCTGCTAATTGAATGAGCGCTTCATCTTCCTTATCTGGATTATGATGCTTGCTCGCTAGGCTGGCTAACCCCAAAGATGTCTCTGAACCTAATACTTCGGAAAAAATATCCTTATAGTTTTCAAAAAACTGGTAAGTCAAAATAGCACGTTGATAACTTAGATTATCTTGCTGACCAGATGGGGCAAGCAAATGCCAATCATGACTAGGTTGTTCGACGAACTTCGAGATTTCAAACGAAGTATTCCCCCGATGCCCGAGCTTACCAATGTCGTGTAAGAGGGCAGCTAATATAGTTCTAGCTTTAAATTTATCCATCTTGTTCTGACTGATTTTTTTGGACTTATAAAATATTGGACATGCGGTTATCATCAACAACACGCTCTTCTCCCATCCTCCGCACCCCACCAAACCCCACACTCACCCCCTTCCCCAGCCCTACGTATTCCGGCAGGCTTACATTGGTATGGAAATTCAGCGAGAAGCAAAGCACGGGTTGGCCTTTGTAGCGCAGGCGGCGCTCTTCTTTCAGGCGGGTGATGCCTACTTCGATGGGGGCTGGTACTTGCCAGCCGATGCCCGTAGCCAGTGCCAGCAGATTGCCCCGCAGCAGGCCTTCCAGCATTTGTAAGCGTTCTACTTCCGTTAGGAGGCCGAGGTAGCGTTGGTAATTTTCCTGGTTGAGGGCCTGCCAGTCTTTGAGGGCATAATGCAGGCGGCTCTGCCACAATTGTATGTTGAAGTATTGCAGGTGGATGTCTTCGATGGTGAAGCTTTCTTCCCGCTCGCCGATGCGCAGCTTTAGATCGCGTTGCTGGAACAGGTAGTGGATGTCGTCTGTGCCTTGCTCGATGCAGATGATGGAGGCTTTGCGCTCGGTTACCTTGTACTGGATGAGCGGGTAGCGGTAAATGACCCCCTTGTCGTCGGTATGATTATGAAAAAGGCTGCTTTCTCGTTGAGTGGCTTCAATAACTGCGGCGCGGAAATAGGGTATTTCAGCCGGGAAGATGGGGTTGGCGAATTGCACTTTGAGGTACCGAATTTTGGGCATAGTATGTTTCGTTTTTAGGAATAATCGTGTTATTGTATTTGGGATATCAATTGTTGAGTACAACAAGGTTTTACGGACAATAAATAAAATGGTTGCTTTTTTATGAAAAAAAACAGTGCAGCAAGAGCAGCACAAAAATAGGGGGGCAAGTATGCCGTTTATTTGCACACTTGGTAATTTTTTTCTATTTTTACACCTGTTGAAGTTGTCCTTAGAATGCCACTCCATCTTCATGCTTTTTTGCGGATACAAACCATCGACCGTTGCCTGCAACAGCGCACCCGCCATTGGGCTTGGTCAGACCTGGCCGCTGCCTGCGGGGAATCCATTCGGGAATGGCATCCTCTAAGGGAAGACCCTTCGGAGCGCACCATAAAAAAAGACATTCAATGGATGCGTTCGGGGGCTTTGGGGTATCAAGCGCCCATAGAGGTCTATCAGAAAAAATTCTATCGCTATGCAGATCCCAATTTCAATATACACCGTTCGCCTTTGGGGGAGAGGGACTTGGCGTACTTGCGCGATCTGTTACAAGTGCTGCATGCTTTTCGGCATTTCGAGGTTACCCAGGAGGTCGAAGCTTTAATTGCACGTATAGAGGCTTTGCTGCAAGTCCGCAAATCGGAAGCCGATCAACGCGTATTGGTGCAACTCGACCAACTGGCCGATGCCCCCGGCAGCCAATGGTTTAACCTGCTTTATGCTCATGTACGCGACAAAAAAGCCCTGTGGATCGTTTACAAACCTTTTACGGAAGCAGCATTTCGCATTGCCCTAAGTCCTTATTTACTCAAGGAATACAACAAACGTTGGTTTGTCATTGGCTATGACCACAAGCATCTACAAATACATACCTTCCCCTTCGACCGCATTTTGGAAGCGGAAACGAATTTACTAACTCCTTTTTATGAACACCCCCGCTTTCGGGCAGCGTACTGGTACCGCCACCTGGTAGGGGTGAGTATGCCCTATGACGCACAACCGGAAAGGGTATGTCTGTTGGCCACACCACACCGGGCCAATTATCTGCGTACCAAGCCTTTGCACCTCAGCCAAGTGGAAGAGTCGGCAACGCCAAAGGGGGTTGTTTTTTCTTATTACCTTATTCTCAATACCGAGTGGGAACAACTACTGCTTTCCTATGCCGGAGAGATAAAAGTGCTAGAACCACTGCGTCTGGCTATGGATCTAAAGGAAAAACATGAGGCCGCTTTAAGGCTTTATAAAGAGAATTAAAGAACAATTCCGTAAATTGATCGTTCCAAAACCAACATATTCAACAGAAAGCGGCTAAATTTACCCCATTATATAACAAACAATCAACTGATGAAAATACAGTGGTCTATAATGATAAGCATCGGGCTGTTGTCGATAGCCTCCTGCGGAAGTGACACTTCATCCCAAAACAACGCAACCAATGCGACTCAGGATAGTACAACGGTGGAGGGAAATAGGGCAAGCGATGTGCCTGCACAACCCGATTGCCAGTTGACTGGATCCATCCTGGAAGGCAACCAATACTGGGACAGAGACATGGAACGGCTCCTTTGTATCAAAGCCGATTCTTCTACCCTTGACCCCACTTTGGGCGAAAGCCACCGCGTATTGGAAGTGTATGATACCCGAAATTGTACCTTGCTGGATCGCCAGACTTTGCCCGTCAATGTAAGCCCTGATTTTCCCTACTACCTGGCGGAAATCAATTACAATAAGGACAGCCGCTTATTTGCCTTGCGGGGCTTTGGGGAATTGTACCTGTATGATCTGAGCGCGCAAAAATTATCGCCTGCACTTAGTCCGGCGTATTTTTCTGAAAGGTATGGCGCGGATGCCCAATCGGGTATGATTCAGCGGCTGGAAGTGTGGGAAAATTACCTGGTCGGCTATGCCCGCGATTATGGCGCCTTCGCATTCGATCTGAGCGATAAAACCAAAGTCAAAGCCGTTTTGCCTTTTGCAGAATACAATCCAGAGGAAGTGAGGCCGCACAGCTTGTTTTTGCTAAGTTCTGACAATGACCAAATGCAGGCTATTCTCCCGCAATACGATTCAGAGACCGATCAGTTTTCGATCAACCCCCTCTTTGATACACCAATGAAAATCAATACCAATGTGGCTAAAAGTGCGCGCAACAACCGCCACCTCGTGCTTCGTACAGAGGATGCGGCCAAAACACCCATCGCCATCGACCTGGAAAAACACCAACAGGTGGCGTTACCAGCTGATGTAGCGGCTAAGACCACACAGGAGATTTTGCAGTGGATGAAGAGGAATTAGTTTCAGGTTTCTGGTCTCTGGTTTCAGGTTTCTGGTCTCTGGTTTCAGGTTTCTGGTCTCTGGTTTCAGGTTTCTGGTCTCTGGTTTCTAGTCTCAAGTTTCAGGTTTTAGCCCGACTAGAAACTAGAAACTTCGCATCGCTTCAGCCCTGCTTGAAACTAGAAACCAGAAACCTCACACCGCTTTAGCCCTGCTAAGAACCCTCAATCAAACTTATGAATTTACAAATCATCTCCGCCGGCGCGGGTAGTGGTAAAACCTGGCGGCTGACCCAGGAAATGACCCGATTGTTGAAAGAAGGGGTGAGAGCAGAAGGTATTATTGCCACCACTTTCACCCAAAAAGCAGCTGCGGAATTGCAGGAACGGGTTCGGGTGCGTTTGCTGGAGGAAGGGCTAAGCGAACAGGCCGATCAACTGGCCAATGCCCTCATCGGTACCGTGCATAGTTTGGGCGTAAAGCTGCTGCAGCGCTTTGCCTTTGAAGCGGGTGTTTCCCCACAGGTGGACATTATAGCGGAGGAAGACCAGCAATTGATTTTCAACCAGTCGTTGGCGATGGTGCTGACCCAAGAGCGCGTGGCACTCATGGAAGCACTCAGCGAGCGATTGGGCTGGAACAAAAGAGAGTTCAGCGATTGGCGGCGTGAAGTCAGGCAAATCACCGACGTTGCCAGGGCCAATGATTTTTCCCTGGATGTGCTGCAAAAAAGTAAAAAACTTTCTTTTGAGCTGTTCAAACCCTTCCTCGACGAACTGCGGGATCAGGGCGATGTGAACCTGCTTCTGATGCAATTGGCGGAGAGAATGGATGAAACCATCCAGGCCCTAAGCCAAAACGGCGATGAAACCAAAAAAACTAAAGACGTCATCGTTACCCTCAAAGGCTTGCAACGACACTTGCGCTTGGGAAAAGATATGCCCTGGTATGAATGGGCCCGACTGGGCAAACTCGATGTTGCCGTCAAAAGCCGCGACAGCCTGAAACCACTGCAAGACTTTACCGACCAGCACCTGTCGCATCCTGCTTTTCACCGCGATATCGAGCAATTCATCAGCACCCTATTTGATATCGCGATTGCCGCTTTACAAGAGTACGAACAATATAAAAAAAGCCGTGGGCTGATCGACTATACCGATATGGAGGTAATGGTCAAAAGGCTGCTCGAAAAAGAAGGGGTGCGTCAGGTATTGGCATCAGAATTGGATTTGTTGCTGGTGGACGAGTTTCAGGATACCAGCCCCATTCAATTGGAGATTTTCCTGCGCCTATCGGCTATTGCCCGGCACTCCATTTGGGTAGGCGACCCCAAGCAATCTATTTACGGGTTTCGGGGCGCTGCACCCGAACTGATGCAGGCCATTATTTCCGCCACAGGGGGCATCAAAAAAGAAAATATTCAGTTGTATTCCTGGCGCTCTCGTCCAGATATTGTACACCTGACAAACGCTATTTTTTCCAAAGCTTTCTCGGATTTGCCCGTAGAACAGGTAGCGCTCATACCCAAGCGGGAAGATCCTACGCCTTTAGACCGACCATCGCTGGCGGGTAAAGAAGCGCTCATGCACTGGCATTTTAAATATGATGGCGAAGGCAATCGGCAGCCCGGCAAACCCTGGATGGAAAATTGCCTGGCTTTTGCCTTGCGGGAATGGCTGGATCGCCAAATTGGGATTATACCCAAAGGGCGTAATGCCCCTCGTCCTGCCCGCCCCGGCGATGTGGCCATCCTATGCCGTTCTAATGCGGAATGTGGCATAGTGGCAGAGGCACTGCACCGGGCAGGACTAAAGGCCAGTATATCGCGTGCAGGATTATTGGCCACGGCCGAATCCAGACTGGTATTGGCCTGTTTAAAATACCTGCTGCACCAGTACGATTCCTTGTCGGTGGCAGAAATACTGCTGCTGGCTGCTAGGCTCGACATAGAAGAGATCATCGAAAGCCGGCTGGATCACCTGGATCAACTGGAAAAAGCCCGTCAGGAAGGGGGCGAGCGTTTTAACAACCAATGGGGAGAAGGCGTAGCCGTCATTGACGGGCTGAACGCTTTGAGGGTGAGGGTAGGGGAGTTGTCCAGTGCAGAAACGCTGGATGTGGTGTTGGATGAGCTCGACTTGAGGCGCACTATGGCTTCCTGGGGCAACCAACAGCAGCGACTGGACAATATTGACCTTTTGCGGAAGCTGGCGCTCGAATACGAATCTTCCTGCAATCGCCTGCACACTGCTACTTCGCAGGGCGGTTTTTTGCTTTGGCTGGCCGAACTGGAAACGGCAAAGAAAGATACTCAAGCTGCCGGCGAATCGGATGACGCGGTGCAGGTATTGACTTATCACCGCAGCAAAGGCTTGGAATGGCCTATTGTCATTTGCCATAGCCTGGAAACCCGGCTTCGGGCAGAAGTATGGGGCTTGGAGCTGATTAGCGACCGGGCCGAGGTGGATTTGGAAGAAGTATTGGGGGGGCGATGGTTGAGATATTGGGTGAATCCTTATGCCGATCAGCATCGCCGTACTACGCTGATGGAGCGCGTAGAAGCGAGTGATGCCCAACAATCGGCGCAATTAAAAGCTTTAAAAGAAGAGGCGCGCCTGTTGTATGTGGGGCTTACACGCGCCCGGGATTACCTGATTTTGCCCAGTACGAAACAGCCTACCCGATGGCTGAACCGGGTCTGGCATGCCGGGCAGGAAGATCATCCAACGCTGAATGCCGACTCTGGTGAAAGCCCCTGGGAATGGGCAGGTAAATACCTGAAGATACAGACCGAGCATTTTTTGTACGGCCAGGATTTTCCTTTTGTAGCAGCAGCAGAGGAAGCCATTTCTTTTTTGCCACCCCGACAGGGAAGAGCGGTATTTGAAGCGGCCAGAATTGATGCCGATGAAAGTACTTTTGTCACTGATTTCAACCTGGAAATAGGTGACCCTATGATTTATTACAGCCAAGCAGGATGGTCAGAAGATCAAGACCTATATGCTATTGCCAAAGCGATGAAGGCGTTTCTCACTGCCGATCGCGCCGAATATCCAGCATCCGATCGCTTGAAAATGGCCCAGGACTTGCTCCATCGCTACCAACTCCCCGACCGGGATGCAACTACCTTTCTGGAAAGGAGTCGGGCTTGGCAAAATTATCGGAATAGTCATTTTTCCACTACCGCAATGCACCGAAAATATCCCATTCGCTATTTCCACCAAAGTCGCCTTTTTGAAACCATTGCCGATTTGATTTTGGAAACACCTGAAGGGCTTGTTTTGATTCAAAATAGCGGATTCGCGGGGAAAGGCGCCGCCAAATTCCGGCAAAAAGCCCAAGAACTGGGTACCTGGGTTTTTTTATCCAAGTCTGCTTTGGAAAAAATCTTTGCCCAAGCGCGCATTCGATGTTTCATCCATTTTGTGATGGAGGGCATTTTGCTGGAAATAAAGGTAGAAAAAAGTAAAGAGGGGTAACCTTTAGCAAAAGAGGGGTATTAAAGCAAAGAACATTATTCCACCCAAAAAACAACAAAACATGGACAACGACTTATTATTGCTCATCATTTTAGCACTTGGCACGCTTATCCTCAACAAAGAAACCATTCAAAACCAATTGCGTCGGCAGGACAAATAAGCGCTAAGGGACGCTGGCAGGGAAGAGCATTCCGTTTTGATGCCTTATGCCGCCCCTCCCGGTTTTCGCCCCTTTCCGCTTCTTGCATCAAAGTTGTTTGAGCTTTTTTTGAGCCCAAAGCTTGAATATTTGTAGTTGGTGCTTGTTGAGTTCTTCTAGTCTGACCGCTTGAAGTTCCTCTTCGAGTATCTTTTTTTGACGAGCGGTGTCTTTTTCAAAAAGGAGTAAATTCAGGCGGCTGAGTATTCTTCGAAATAGCTCTTTTTCTTCTTCAGGTTTGATGTTTTTTATTTTGGTGATCATTTCACCTATTAGCGTTTCTACTCTTTCTAGGTCGGCATTGGTGCGGCATTGTTCCAAGCGATTAAAGATGACCAATAGATCCAATCTATTGAGGATATACAATGATTTGGAATCCTGGAAATCATTTATAGTTTTATAGTAATGCTCCACTTCCGTATGTTCGTTCAGGAGCAAATAACCAGTAGCGATATTAAAAAGGATAATCAAGTACTTTTGACCTGTTATAAGTGGTTTACGATCTAAAGCTTTTTTTGCTTCTTCTAGGGTTAGCTTTAATTCCTCTGGTTGGCCTTGCAGATTGGCCAACATGACAGCCTGATTCAGCAGTTCAAAAGTAAGTTCAACATTAGGAGAAATTTTGTATTTATCCCTTTCATCATCAGCTAGGTAAGGAAATAGATTTTTATTCGATTGATGTAGAATAGCTTTTACCTTTTCAAAACTTTCGAGGAATAATTCCATCTTATTCTGGAGGATCAACCGATTTAGATATTTAATTAAAGCCTTGAAATAACTATCCGGATCATTGACAATGTATGTTTGGTCGCTTTCAAATTTATCCACTAGTTTTTTACTGGCATCTAGCGCCTTATTTTCATTGATATCAAAATAGGCAAAATGTGTGGTCACAACAGGCAATATCAAACAAGCTGCTTCGATAGAAAGGTGATCAGCATGGTTAAGGTTCTCTATCACCTTGAGTACCTCATTGGAATAATTTAATTCGTTTAAGGAAATTTGAAAATCACCTTTAACATAATATTTTTGGACTTTAGCGGCATCATTCCGGGCGCCATTCACGATTTGTATTTGTTTCAATGTTTCCAGGCTTTCGCTGTTCACCTGATTGAGATTGTTGATTTCAAACCCCTTGTCTATGTATTGCATACAATACCTTTCCAGGTTAATGACCTCAAACAACACTAAGGCACTGTTCCCATTTTTTTTCAACTCGGCTTTGACCTCAAGCGTCATACTCAGTGCTTGTTTGTACAAGCGACGTTGCAGCAATAAGCGGATGTTTTGAAGGTGATTATAAGCCTTGTAATCAGGCTTTTCTGAATAATAGGATCGGAGTTGGCTGAGTAAAAAATCTTTTAATTGATTGATATTTACCGTAATGTAATAGGCGGCATTGTCGCCTTTTTTTTCTTCGTCTAATAGTTCCTGTAGTAGCTTTTCATCGGTATTGGATTTATCACAGATAAAAAATAAACGCTCCAAGATGAACAGGTATGATTTCTTTTTCTCTCTGTCATCTTCTAACCTATTGGCCGCAATGCTCACGTAGCGGCGCTCTGTTTTGCTTAGGCTTTTAACGATTTCGAGTACTTCTTCCAGTTTTGTCATGTGTACTGCTTTCGGGGATTAAAAGTAAAACTAAAAAAAAAGTGGAAATAAATAGCTTATCCAGGCATATAAAGTAGGGCTGTTGAAACCAAGTGGTAAGTGTTATGCTTGAAAAAATAAACTTGTTAAAGAGGCTCTTATCGTAATTTATTGGATTTCAAACAAGATCAATTCCTTCTTTAGTTAAAGAACTGGATAGTTACTTTTCCTGACCATAAAGTATTTTACAATAAAAACGGGTTTTAGCTTTTGAATGAAATTTGTTTATTTGCAAAATTGTAAAAATATATATTTTGCCTTTGTTGATGCAAACATAAGGTATTTTAGAAATTTATAAAAAAAATTTTAGAAATTTATTTTTGTTCTAAATAATATTTTTATAAAATATTGATAATCAAGCTTTAGTGGATTTATGAACTCTTCTCGAAATGAGGTTTATTTTTTTAGAAATTTTTCTGAATTTTATAAAAAATACTTTTATCTTTGCGATATGAAATTATTACGGAGCGTATTTTTAATTTAAAAAAACAAATTAGAATTTTTTTTTGAGGTATAAGGAACTTTACCCTTAATATTATGTGTTTCCTTTCAAACCTTTATAAATAAACCCTTTATGAATTTTAATTTAGTAATGAATCGCTCCTTTTGGTTTGGTAGAATTTTATTTCTACTTTTGCTTTTTACAGCTTCCTGTAGTAATAAGGACAACCGAACAAGTGACAACACAGAAACTCAGCGTAATGACGCTGGCTTAGACGAAAACGCCCAGTTAGCTTTTGCTACTCCCCCTTCAAATCCTATTATAGTGAAGGATTCAATGGGAATTTTCGACACTACTGACATTGAAGCAAAAGTAACATTGCCAGAAAAAGTGCTGATTGACGATGATAAGTCTTACATCATCGTTAATGATGACATCATATTTTTCAGGAAAATCATAGTCAACGACGATATCATTTTCTTGAACGTATTAGGAGAGAACGAAAGTCCGACGCCGGGAGTTCTTAATAATCTCAGCAAAGGAAAGAGCTACAAATGGACGACTAACTACATCAATTCAGAAGCCATCGGCATAGACTCTGGGAATGCCGGAAGCGGAACGCCTGATATTGTATTCGCGAGTCAAATGACCACCGTAACGGTAACTACAAAGGATATAACTTTCACCGGTCATAAGGCCGATAGTACGAATGTTTACACGAAAGGAGTTTGGAAATACCCCCTACAAGATGGCATGGTCCTCTACCTCGCACAGAACAATGAACGCATTAAAACTACCCAGTTTTCTGAACTATGGCTGTATTTGCCGTAGGCAAAAGTGATTCCCCCATAAAACCAAATAAAACGATTGTTTTCCCTGTATATCTCCCAACAAGTAGTGAATCACTTTTGCTAAACAACCCAATAACCAAAATACTGGAAGCCGGAGAACTGCCTTATATCGAAAGAAGCATTTTATTTTAGAGAAATTTAGTGTAAACGCTTTTATGTTAGATTAAAACAGTTCTCCGGTCTTTCATTGTCAATGACTCCTAAAACCTTAACCCCATTTACCATTTTCATTCTTTTCTTTTGTGATTTATCTTGCATAAAAGTTTTAAGAGAGTTCTGACTGAAGGCTCTCTTTTTTTTTGCCCAGATGTTTGTTAAACTTGCAGGCTAAACTGGAAGCGGATGCGTGCATGGAAAGCCTGGAAACAATTGCCCTTGAAAAAGCGTCGAAAGCTTTTGATGGGTTTTTTGGTGCTATTCCTTCTGCTGTATTGGTTTTCGCTGCCTCGAAAACTCTTCGATGTACCGCGATCCTTGGTGCTGGAAGATAGAAATGGCCAACTGCTGGGCGCCCGAATCGCAACAGATGGGCAATGGCGTTTTCCACCATCGGACAGCGTACCGGACAAATTCGTTCAGGCCATTATTGCTTTTGAAGACAAACGCTTCTACCGCCATCCGGGGGTCGATCCTTTGAGCTTGGGGCGTGCTTTCTTCCAGAATATTCGGGCTGGGCGCATCGTCAGCGGGGGCAGCACCCTGAGCATGCAAGTCATCCGTATGTCGAAAAACAACCCGCCGCGCACCATCTATCAGAAACTAAAAGAAATGTTGCTGGCGACCCGCCTGGAATTAGGTTATTCCAAATCGGGCATACTGAATCTGTACGCTTCCAATGCACCATTTGGGGGCAATGTGGTGGGCATAGAGGCGGCATCCTGGCGCTATTTTGGTAAAAAACCAGCGCTGCTGAGTTGGGCTGAGGCGGCTACCCTGGCGGTATTGCCCAATAGCCCGGCACTGATCCACCCCGGACGCAACCGCGATCGCCTGATGCAAAAACGCAATGCCTTGCTCGACCGCCTTTGCCAGCAAGGCCGAATGGACAGCCTAAGCCTCGAACTCGCCAAAGAAGAACCGCTCCCGGAGGCACCACTGCCGCTGCCCCAACTCGCCCCTCACCTGCTGGATCGCGCTTATACCGACTTGGTCACAACGGGCATCGTCCGCAATGCCCGCATACGAACGACCCTGGATATTCAGTTGCAAAGACAACTCAACGAACTGGTCGCTTTCCACCAGTACCGTTTGAGCGGTTCGGAAATACACAATTTGGCAGCAATCGTTTTGGATGTACCTAAAGGGGAAGTACTGGCTTATGTAGGCAATGTAGCGGGAATCGCCGAAGAGCACGGCCCGGCAGTAGATGTCATTACAGCGCCGCGCAGCACTGGCAGCATTATGAAACCCTGGCTATACGCGATGAGTTTGCAAGATGGACTGGTTGCGCCCAGCACCTTGTTGCCCGATATTCCCACCCAATTGAGCGGCTACCGACCCGAAAATTTCAATAAAAAATTCGATGGTCTGGTGCCTGCCCAAATGGCCATCAGCCGATCTTTGAATGTGCCTTTGGTCTATTTGCTGCAGCGCTATGGCTTGGAGAAATTTCATTATAATTTGCAAAAATGGGGCTGCGAGCACATCCTTTTTCCGCCGCAACACTATGGCTTGCCGCTGGTGTTGGGCGGAGCAGAGGCCAGTTTGTGGGAAATCACCAACATTTATGCCGGGATGGCGCGTACCTTAAATACCTATACCCAGAATAGCGGGCAATACCAGGTGGACGATTTCCTGCCGGCTACCTACCTGCTGCCAAAGGAAGCGGATAGAAAAGGCCATCTGGCTTTGCAGCAAAAGCCGGTGCAGGTGTCAGCCGGGGCTGTTTGGCTGAGCTTCCAAGCGATGGAAGAGGTTGAACGCCCCGATTCCGAAGGCGATTGGATGAGGTTTGAATCGAGTCGGCCAATTGCCTGGAAAACGGGTACGAGCTTTGGCTTCCGCGATGCCTGGGCAGTGGGGGTTAACCCGCAGTACGCTGTGGGTATATGGGCGGGTAATGCCGATGGAGAGGGGCGGCCCGGGCTGGTTGGCATTCGGGCAGCAGCGCCGGTGTTGTTCGATGTGTTTAATCGCTTGCCCGGTGAGCAAGAGTGGTTTAAGACCCCTTATGACGACTTGGAGCAATTGGCGCTTTGTCGCGAAAGTGGGTACAAAGCAGGGCCGCATTGCCAATCGGAAATGCAATGGGTTACATCCGGGGCTGTACAAAACCTGGCGCTTTGTCCTTATCACCAGCAGTTGCACCTCGATGCTTCTGGCCAATGGCGGGTTAGCGCTGCTTGTTACCCCAATGATCAGATGCAGGTGCACACCTGGATGGTTTTGCCGCCGATAGAAGAGTTTTATTATAAATTGCATCATCCCAATTTTAAGCCTTTGCCCCTTTTGTATCCGGATTGTCAATCGGAGGAAGCCCAGATACCTAATATGCAACTGATTTATCCCCGATTTAATATGCGCATTTTTGTGCCCGTAGATCTGGATGGTCAGCCTTCTAAAACGGTATTTTCTGCCGCGCACCGACAGCCGGAAGCGAGTATCCACTGGCATATCGATGCGGAATACGTGGGTACGACAACGCATTTTCATACGCTGGCCTGCAACCCGGCACCAGGGCGGCATGTGCTGAGCTTGGTGGATGAGTACGGGCAGCGGATTGAGCAGGCGTTTGAGGTGGTGGAGTGAGGGGGGGGGAGTGTGAGTGAGTGAGTGTGAGTGAGTGTGAGTGTGTGTGAGTGTGTGTGAGTGTGTGTGGTTGCAACACTAAGGCCACTAAGAGCGTCCCGTCCGACCGGATCGTTCCGCCTGGACGTAGTCCATTCGGACAGGCCGGGCGGGAAGGCACTAAGAAGAAGTTGGGTGAGGGTGAGGGTGAGGGTGAGGGTGAGAGTGAGTGTGTGCGTGTGGTTGCAACACTCCCGTCCGACCGGATCGTTCCGCCTGGACGTAGTCCATTCGGACAGGCCGGGCGGGAAGGCACTAAGAAGAAGTTGGGTGAGGGTGAGGGTGAGGGTGAGGGTGAGAGTGAGTGTGTGCGTGTGGTTGCAACACTCCCGTCCGACCGGATCGTTCCGCCTGGACGTAGTCCATTCG
>CALMIR010000161.1 GCA_937864265.1 uncultured Saprospirales bacterium
AAGGACTTTGGTAAATCGGGAAGTCATTTTTTGCACACTACTAACGCAGAAAAATTAAGTTCCCGATTTGTCCTTACCCTAGGGGGCTAAACGGTTCATTTCAAGTGTGTCCACTAGGGTAAGGACTTTGGTAAATCGGGAAGTCATTTTTTGCACACTACTAGGGCCTTACTACCACTAAACGTCGGGTGACAATCGTTTTGCCACGGTCATCCACCAAGCTGTAGAGGTAAGTGCCTTTTTTCAACGAAGAAATATCAATTTTTTCCGTCTGATTGCCGCTGATCTGGTAGGTTTTTGACCAAACTTCAATGCCGAGTATGTTGAGAATTTTAAGTTTGTATTTGCCAGAAGGCAGGTTGGTAAATTCAAAACGGACGTTGACAATTGCGGGGTTAGGATAAGCATATACCCCGGCCTCTAGCCGTTCAATGCGCTGAACTTGGGTAGCCGTTTGATTGGCTTTGAATTCCACACGCGCCACGGCATTGGGGTTGTCAATGTCCATGGTCACTACCGCAATAGGTTCTGTGGACTCATCGCTGAAAAAATAGTAAGAAGTCTCGGTTTGGTTAAAGAGATCTTCCATGTTCAACAACTGTGCTATGACATCTGTAATATCCACCCAGGGAAAAGGTCCTATTTTGGCGTCCACCCGAATTTCACGGGTTTCTATCCTTTTTTCTCGAAGTACATCGTAGATGCCGCCAGGTATGGTCATGGTACCCCACGCATCTGTTGCATCTGAACGTTCCAGATGGATGCGCATACGGAGAGAGTCGGGCGTAAAGGGTAGGCCGTCCAGAACACCGCTGGGCAAATCGTCGGTAGCAAAAGGCAGGGAAAGATTGGATTCGGCCTGGTATGTACCCTGATAGGTCATAGGCGCTCGCTGCTGGATCAGTGCTGGTTCCAAGGGGCTGACGACTTCTATACCTAAGTCCAAGGGATCAAAGCCATAAAAACCCAGCAAGGAAACCGAGTTTTTAGTGGTTCGAAAATATCCAATGGTATTGCCCTCAATGGTGGCGTAGAAAGTAGCCGAAGGATAAGTAGAACCACCTGGGCCATCGGCAGGATTAAAAAGAATGGATTGCCGGGTAAAAGGAGCTTGTAGCGTGGTGAAATTCCATACCTGTCCGCCGCCTGGCACGCCGGGATCTATCCCGGAAGGCAGGTTGTCAACAGCCGTGAAGAGCGTGTCGCCTGCATGAGGAAACAGCTCGTTGGTTATCGTAATCTGAGCCATGAAAGGCTCCATCATGCCAACTAATAAAAATAGAATGATGGGTAATCGTTGTTTCATTTAAGTCACCTTTATCTGCCTTTTTAGGGATTAGACACCGCAAGTTAGGACTAGATACCAGTAGTTAGAGGTTGGATAAATCCAACGGCTATGGTCTAATATCTAAATTCCATGCCTATGCCAATGCATTATCGCAGTAAAGGTAGCCAATTTCAAGCAAAGACTACAGTTTGATTTCAGCCTATCCTGGTTTTAGCTCAGAATATTTCACTTCCGAGCAAAGCCGGATTTGAAAAGGCGTAATTGATCAGGTCGAAAGTAGTAACAATACCGATCAATTGCTGGCCGGTATGGCTGACAACGGGCAAAGCGTGGAACAGGTTTTCCCGGAAAATACCCACGGCACATTCCAAGGAATCTTCTGGCCTTAGCGTAGCAACTTGTTTGGTCATCACTTCTTCTACAAGTAAAGACTCCAGAATGGCTTTATTGTAAGCCTCGCTTTTTTCCGTTTTAAACAAAGTGAAGCCGTGCAACAGCTTCAAATAATCGCTGTAACTAATGATACCCACTACTTTGTTGCCTTCTACTACGGGCAGGTGATGCAGATTGTAGGTACTAAATAACTCCTGCACTTTGGTCATGCTGTCGCCCGGCGTAACGGTTATGACCGGAGTTGTCATAATGTGCCCAACGGTGATGGTCTTGTCTCTCATGGCATTTGAATTTTATGATTCTTCAAAAGTATCTTCATTTTCCACTACCAAAGGCGCGCTAAAGCTGTAGCGGAGCAAATCGTGTGTCGTAACGATGCCTACCAATTCACCGTCTTCAACAATGGGAACGGCATGAAACTTATTGGCCAGGAAAATATCAGCAGCCAACCCAACGCTGTCATCGGGATCCAAGGTGAGCGGCGATTTGGTCATAATGTCTGAGGCCAGCAGGTGTTGGTATTCGTTTTTGCTAAATGTAACACCACTTGTATTCATAGACATCAGATAGGTCAAAGCCGCTACATCTTCTTTGCTAATGATACCGATCAATTTGTTTCCTTGCTGTACAACGGGCAGGTGATGGAAGTCGTAGTCGCGGAATATTTCTTGTACTTTACTCACCTTTTCGCTGGCATTTACCGTAATGGGGTGGTGAGTCATAATGCTTCTGATCGTCGCTTCCGTATTCATAATCGATGGTTTTACACCCCTCTGCAACCGTACTTTAGATAACTACTTTGCAGGATGGGTTGGATAGTTAGTACTCCAAAAATAAAGACGATTGGGTAGGAGCCGGATGACAGGACTCAGCCAGCGCATTGATTTTAGTCACTGCCCGACACATTAGAGCTGCCTTTCTTTGCCCGCAGTTGGCACATACCTGTGCAGAAAGGATGATTTACAGTTCCGTGACAAATACTATTGTTTTTGCCTTTACTTTTGTGAAGCGCATTTTAGTAACGCAGAAAAATCAACTTCCCGATTTTGTCCTTAGCCTAGCGGGCTAAACAGTTCATTTCAAGTGTGTCCGCTAGGCTAAGGACTTTGATAAACTGGGAAGTAATTTTTTGCACACTACTTACAGGTGAAATTTCAGATTTATGTTGACAAAGTTTAAGCTACTGACGGTTACGCATCGTCGTACCAATCTAAAGGATATTGGAAATTATGTTGTCAAGACCTCAACGAATCAAAACCTTGAAGACCAGTTGCTCCATTTAAAGCAACAGTTCGGCTTGGAAGAATTGTTGTACGTACCGACCTGCAATCGGGTGCTGTATCTATTGGTTACAGAACATCCTGTCAACGCAGCCTTTGCCGCCCATTTTTTTCAAAGCATCAATCCAGAGCTGAGTATTGACCAATTGGAAAACATCGAAGATCAGGTGCTGATCTATGAGGGGGAAGCTGCCGTCGATCACCTGTTTCAAGTAGCCGCCTCCATCGATTCGATGGTCATAGGTGAGCGGCAGATATTGCGCCAGTTGCGCGAAGCTTATGAGGAAAGCAAGGCGATGAAACTGACTGGCGATGGTATCCGACTGGCTTTTCAGCAAGCAGTTCTGGCCGCTAAAGGCGTATATGCGCAAACCAGAATAGGGGAAAAACCCGTATCGGTTGTTTCTTTGGCCATTCAGAAAATGTTGAAACGCCACCTGCCCAAAGATGCCCGCATACTGTTAATCGGAGCCGGCCAAACCAATCAATTGGCAGCTAAATTTCTAAACAAGCACCATTTCCATAATGTAGTGGTTTTCAATCGGAGTTTAGAACGCGCCGTCAACTTAGCCCAGTCTTTTCAGGGTTCGGGCTTTAGCTTAGAACAACTCCACGATTATCAGGGGGGCTTTGATTGCCTGATTGTTTGCACAGGATCTACCGAGCCTGTCATAACGCCCAATATTTATCGACAATTGCTGCAAGGAGAAGATGAGCGCAAGTTGGTCATTGATTTGGCTATCCCTAATAATGTGCACGAAGCCGTTGTGGAGCAATTTTCACTCGATTACATCGAAATAGAAGGACTTCGTCAATTGGCCAAAGAAAATTTTGCTTTCCGCGAACAGGAAGTGCAACGCGCCCTGAAAATTTTGCAGGGCTATACCGCCGATTTTGCCCGCATTTTGAAACAGAGAGAACTGGAGTTGGCCCTGCGCCAATTGCCGGAAGCCATTCAATCGGTTCGCGTACGCGCCCAACAAGAGGTTTTTGGAAAAGAGTTGGCCGAACTGGACGAGCCCACTCAAGCACTCATAGATCGCATGCTCACTTATATGGAAAAAAAATGCATTGGCATCCCTATGAAAGTCGCTAAAGAAGCCTTTTTGGCGGCTGTTTGACCTGCTTTCGTCGCTGATTCTTGCCCTTTCGGGTAAAAAGGTAACTGTTTTTACTCACACATTCGGCTTTTCGGATATAAAGAGTCGAATGAGATGATCTTTAACAGTTACAAACATGAGAGAGAAAACTATCTACCCCATTGCATTGATCACATTACTGGCTTTATTTAGCCAACAGGGCTTTAGCCAGCAAGGTCTTACCATCGCAGGCCTACAGGGCTTGCCACAAGCATCTTCCCTGAATCCGGCTTTTTTGCCGCAAACAAAAGCGTACATCAGCTTACCGCTGCTGGGGCAACTGCAGGCCAACGTGAGCCACAACAGCTTGACCCTGGGCGACCTGTCCAATTGGGCGGATCATCGCTATGCGCTTGAAGTGCTATTACCTACTACCACGCAGCAAAACAGCGCCTTTGCCGATGCTTCTTTGAGCTGGGTTAACATGGGCATGAGCTTCAAAAACGTCCACCTCGGTTTCTCGGTGAGCGATCGCATGGATGCAACGCTCAACTATCCCAAATCGACACTTGAGTTGGGCGCTGCCGTAGGACAGGAAGAGTGGCAGGCCGGGCTTACTTACGATTTGAGCGGCTTTTCTTTAAGTGCCCTGCATTACAGAGCTTACGCAGTTTCTATTGCCCATCAAATAGGCGGTTTTAGCGGGGGCATTCGATTGAAATACCTGCAAGGCTTGGGCGGAACATGGAGTACTGGTCAGGAATTGAGCCTACAAGCGCTTTCTGATCCAGAAACTTGGGCTTTGGATGGTCGTATGGACATCTGGGGTGTTGGATTGAACAACTATGGAAAAGGTGCTGGTTACAACACAGCAGGAACAGGCAATAGCGGTTTTGCGGTTGATTTAGGGGTGCTTTTTACCGTTTCTCCTAAACTATCCATTTCAGCTGCCGTACAAAATATGGGCGGTATCACCTGGAAAAAAGGCGTCAATAAATACAGCTTGCTCGATACCATGAATCAGGTTTCGCTTATCCCATCGGAAGTATTTGCTGCCTTGAAGGAAACGCCTACACAGGAATTCTACTACAGAACACCGCTCAGCTCGGTCTTGCAGCTCGGCGCTACTTACCAGATCAATGAGCGAAGCCGGGTGATGGCCAACTTTATGCCTCGCCTCGCTTATCAACAGGTTAACCTGGCTGGCAGCCTGGCCTATTGGAAGTCAATGAACAGTTGGTTGCAAGTAGTGGCTTCAGTGAATGCACTCTCCGGACACAGTCCGTATGTCGGGGCAGGGTTCATGATCGACAAAGCACCGATTCAGTTCTATTTCACTACGGATAACTTGTTGTCGGTTGTTGCACCTAAAGGACAGTCTTATACGCAGTTTAATGCCGGTATCAATTGGGTATGGGAAAACAAAACAACCGATGTTGCTGCAGTGCAACGCATCATCAACAGCAACAACAACTTTATAGGCTGGCAAAAAGAGGTAAGCCCCAATAAAAAGACCGGAAAGTACACCCGTGTGAGCCTCCAATTGCAAGGTGCTGCACAGGCCGCGTTGCCCGATCACTTTTATTTGGATGCTTATAAAGTGGATGAAAATGGCGACCGCGAACTGGTGCGTACGGGACGTTATCTCGGAAATAATTGCGATGTTTACCTCGAACAAGGTAGTGATCACCAAGTGTTTCTGAAAGTGTGGGAACACGAACCATTGACTCTGGATGTTGCCGCCCGCCAATTGGAAAAAAATGCCGACGGTATCAGCTACGAATTGATCATGGTACCCGTAGCTACCCCGGATAAAACAGGCGTGGTTTTGCATTAAAAACAAAAACGTTTTATACCATCCCGGATGCCGACTTGGATCAGTGTCCGGGATTTTTTTTCGATGCCAAATGGTAGGAAGTGTTGGTGGTATTACAAATTTTAAGCTTTCAATAACAGCCAATTAGGCGAAAAAAGTGTACTTTTGCCCCTGGTGAAAATAATAGCAATCATATTAGCCATCCTGGTATTGGGGCAATCACTGCCCTTGCCTTTTGAAATGGAAGCATGGCACCATTCAAAGGATACAGCAACTTGCTGCGCTAGCGATTCCGTGCAAAAACATGCTACCCTCACCAAAAAAACCTCATGCTGTGCCGCTAATTCGAATGCCTGTCAGAAGGATTCTTCTGAAGAAAACGAGCAACAGCACCACTGTTCGCCTAGTTGCAACTGTTTTTGCTGCCATTCACTGGTAATTTTCAATTTTTACGTATTTTCTACCTTCGAGCGGCAAAACTTCCATACCAGTGCTACAAAAATAGCAGCACAAAGCCTCTCCTTTGATTACCATTCCTGTATTTGGCAGCCGCCGCGATTGTCCTGATTACTTGGTTGTAAGGGCTTTCTATGCCCAAGTTTTTAGTCGCCGCTGTTCGGCGGCACTTATTCATGACCTAATTCAGGAACAATGGAAAAATTTATATGGATAATCTCATGGCTTATTTTGGGCTTATTGCCTAACGGAAATTTTGCTCAAAATAGGATCCAAACCACGCCTGTCGAAATATGGGTGGACGGCGCCTGCGGCATGTGCCAAGAAAGAATTGAAAAAGCAGCCATTGAAACCGCTGGCGTAATATCGGCGCATTGGAATATGGACACTAAAATGCTTCGGGTAGAAACCGACCCGGAGCTATTCTCAGAAGATAACTTGCACTGGGCGGTTACTGGTGTAGGTCACGATACCAAAAAGTGGAAAGCGGATGAGGAAGTATATGAACAACTGCATGCCTGCTGCCATTACCGACCTGAGCCTTTGCCCGATGATCCACATTTACCTGACTATGACGATCATGGCGCAAATTTGGGACAGGTGAGTGGCTACATTTTTGAGCCGGGGGAAAAGAACAAAAAGCTTCCATTGCCTGGCGTCAACTTATACTGGCTGGGTACGACCCAGGGAACGACAACCGATGCGGAGGGGTTTTTCCAATTGGAAAAACATGGTGAAACCGATCGCCTGGTCATCAGTTATGTAGGATTTGCCGCCGACACGCTTGCTTTTGGCGAACAAACCTATGTTGAGGTCGTCCTGTCGGATGCTGTTGTACTTGAAGGAGTGGAAGTGGTTCATAATCGTCGCGCAACAGAAATTTCCTTTTTAGCACCCATCAAGTTTTTGGAAGTGAACCAACAGGAGTTGCGCAAAGCGGCCTGTTGTAACCTTTCGGAAAGTTTTGAAACCAATCCTTCCGTAGATGTCTCTTTTACAGATGCCATCACAGGTGCTCGCCAGATAGAGATGTTGGGATTGGCAGGCCCGTATGTCCAAATCGGGCGCGAATTGCTTCCCGATGTACGCGGTCTGTCGGCTATTTATGGATTTACGTACACACCTGGCCCCTGGGTGGAAAGCATTCAACTGGCCAAAGGCCCTGGATCGGTGGTCAATGGCTTTGAAAGCATGACTGGGCAGATTAACGTGGAACTCAAGAAGCCCAACGAGGGAGAAAAACTACACCTGAATACCTATGCCAATACAGCCGGCCGCATGGAAGCCAATGCCAATTGGCGAAAATCACTTAGTGAAATATGGCATACCGGGCTGCTATTTCACTATAATGATCAGCGCTTTATAAATGACATGAACGATGATCATTTCTTGGATAATCCCTTGGGCAATCAAGTCGTTTTGGCCAACCGCTGGAAATATACGGGAAGTAATGGCTGGGAAGGACAGTTTGGCGTAAAAGGCGTTTATTACAACAAGCAAAGTGGTGAAACTGAATTTGATAGAAACAAAGATAAAACCCGGCAAACCCATTGGGGCTCGGTCAACAGAAGCGACCGGGCAGATGTTTGGGCCAAGGTCGGGCGGGTTTTTCCCAATCCTAACAAAAGTATCGGCTTGCAACTATCGGCCACCTACCACCAACAGGATGCCTTTTATGGACTGCGCGATTATGATGCCACGCAGAAAAGCGCCTATGCCAACCTCATTTATCAAAGTATCATCGGCAATCCCAACCACAGTTTTAAAACAGGCCTGAGTTTTCAATGGGATCAAGTAGATGAAACTTTTGCGGATAGCGATTTTTATCGAAACGAATTGGTACCAGGTGCTTATTTTGAATACACTTACACGCCCGATCCTGCTTTTACAGGCTTGTTGGGCATTCGGGTAGATCAACACAATATCTTTGGTGTTTTTGTAACCCCCAGGGTGCATTTGCGCTATGCACTGAACGAACGCACGGTGTTGCGGGCATCGGCCGGTCGCGGACAACGCACGGCAACCATATTGGCGGAAAACATCGGCGCCTTGGCATCGGCTCGCAGCATCATTATTCACAGCCAAAATGCGGATACCCCCTATGGGTTAAATCCAGAAATTTCCTGGAATTACGGGCTAAACTTGACCCAGGAAATCGCCTTGGGCAAACGCGACTTATTGTTTAGCGTGGATGTTTATCACACCCGATTTGTCAGTCAAATTGTGGTGGACTATGATCAGCATCCGCAGGAACTGCATTTTTATAACTTGGAGGGTGTATCCTATGCCAACAGTATTCAAGTGCAGGCCGATTATGAAGTATTGCCCAAGTTGGATGTTCGCATGGCCTATCGCTTCAATGATGTGGTGATGACTTTCCAGGAAGGCGTTTTGGAGAGGCCGATGGTAGCCAGGCATCGAGCTT
Organism: uncultured Saprospirales bacterium; assembly: GCA_937864265.1. Taxonomy (GTDB): domain Bacteria; phylum Bacteroidota; class Bacteroidia; order Chitinophagales; family Saprospiraceae; genus CALMIR01. Next base: position 8,738 of record CALMIR010000161.1, read on the forward strand.
TTATCAATCTGGGTTACGAAGCCTCCCGCAATTGGAACTTCGATTTTACGCTGAATTGGCAAGGCGCCAAGCGCTTACCGGATACTTCGACCAACCCGGAAGACTACCAAATGCCACAGCAATCGCCTGATTTTTTTCTGGCCAACGCACAGATCAGCAAGGCATGGAATAAAAAATGGGAGGTTTATGTGGGCGCTGAAAATTTGTTCAATTTCATGCAGCACCACGCCATTTTGTCGCATCACAATCCTTTTGGAACCTACTTCGATGCATCGATGGTTTGGGGGCCTACCTTTGGCCGGATGGTTTATGTGGGTGGGCGTTTTACAGTGGAATGAGCTTTTAGGTTTCTGGTTTTCCTGCCCCCGTCCGATCCGGAGTCGTCCCGCCCGGATTGATCCGGTCGGGCGGGCCGGGCGGGCGAATCCCGCTTTCAGCGGGAGGCAGGCAGGAAAACCAGAAACTATACTTCACCCCGGATACTCCACATAATTCCTAGGGGTCTCATAAAGTCGCACGCTTAGGTCAAACCTTTCAGACAGGTGACTTCTGAGGATTTGCCAAATCACATAGCAAATATTTTCCGCGGTAGGGTTGAGATGTTTAAATTCTTCGGTATCTAGATTTAGGTTTTTATGATCGAAGCGCAGCTCGATTTGCTCGTAAATGATTTGTTTCAGTTCGCCTAAATCAATCAGATATCCAGATTCACGATCTACCTCACCACTCAATTTGACCTCCAACTCGTAGTTGTGTCCATGATAGTTGGGGTTATTGCAAAGGCCGAATACAGCTTGGTTTTTTTCGGCACTCCAGTTTGGATTATTCAAGCGATGCGCCGCATTAAAGTGAGCCTTTCTAAAAACAGAAATACGCATGGTAGGGCCATTTGATTCCTTTCATCAAACAAAAAAGTACTTTATTGGTTGCCAGATGGATAAACAACTTTGAAACAATGAGTAAAATGATTACTTTTACACCCAGATATGTATTTATGGGTTAGCTGAATCAGACAACAGTGGATACTATTCATAAATTTTCGGTGGAAGGGATAAGAGGAGACGAGATACATTTCGACCAATTTCAAGGTAAGAAAATACTAGTGGTCAATGTTGCATCCGAATGCGGATACACCCCACAATACCAGCAATTGCAGGAACTTTATGACCAATTTCATAAAAACCTGGTCGTAATAGGGTTTCCATGCAATGATTTTGGCAGGCAAGAACCAGGCAGCAATGAGGCCATTGAGGCATTCTGCTCCCTGCAATATCGGATTACTTTTCCGATGGCAGCCAAAATTTCAATCCGGGAAAAACCGCATCCGATATATGCCTGGCTATGTTCAAAGGAACAAAATGGTGTAATGGATACTGAAGTCAAATGGAATTTTCACAAATTCCTCATAGACGAAAAAGGGCAATTGATCCGTTCGTTGCCCTCATCTGTAAGCCCCTTTGACGAGGAAATACTGGATTTCCTGGCCAACAACAACTGAGAGCATACTTTCCATCCATTCGTTTACTGTAGTTCTGATACTGGTTGCCCTTTAATTGAGCTGAACATGGCTTTCAAAGACGTCGTAGGGCAGTTGTCAATCAAAACATCGCTGATCAACAGGAGTCGTGCAGGCAGGATGCCGCATGCCAACTTGTTGTTGGGTGCTACTGGTAGTGGTACGCTGGCCTTGGCTTTGGCGCTTACCCAATACTTGCTTTGCGAGCAGGCAACGGAAGATGACGCTTGTGGCGTTTGTTCGCATTGCCAGAAGACTTCCCGCTTCATCCACCCGGATGTTCATTTTTCTTTTCCTACTATTGGCGCTAACGCAATCAGCGATCATTTCCTGCCCGAATGGCGGCAGGCCATCACTGCCCATCCTTATATGGATGTCAATCAGTGGTTGCAAAAAATAGGCGCTGAAAACAAACAAGGCAATATTACTAAAGAAGAATGCGTCTCTATCATTCGAAAGCTCAGCCTCAAAACCTTTGAAGATAATCCAAAAATATTGCTGATGTGGTTGCCGGAATTTCTGGGAAAGGAAGGCAATCGCCTGCTCAAAATGATCGAGGAGCCGCCGGATAATACCATTTTCATTTTGGTGGCGGAAGACCAACACCTCATTTTGAATACCATCCTTTCCCGCTGTCAATTGATCACTGTCCACCCATTGGGCGATGAGGAAATAGTTGGCGGCCTGATGGAAAAGGGCTTGACCTCAGATGAGGCACACCGCATGGCTTTTTTCGCTAATGGCAATTTTCAGGAAGCCCTAGTGTTGACGGAACAGGAAAGCGACGACAGCACAGCGCGTTTTTTGACTTGGATGCGCCAAACCTACAAAGGCCATCCTGTAGAAATGGTGAATTGGGTGGAGGATTTTTCCAAATTGGGCAGGGAGCAACAAAAGCATTTCCTGAAATACGCACTGCATTTTTTGCGCGAGCTGATGGTGATTAAAATCGCGGGCGCGCTACAAGTGAGGTTGCGAGGGGAAGAACTGGATACAGCTACTAAAATGTCAGCGGTATTGGAACTGGATCAGATCGAACACTTGGTCAAATTGTTTAACGATTGCATCTTTTCGGTGGAAAGAAACGCACACCCAAAAATTCTTTTTTTGGACGCTTCCATCAAGATGCATCAAATTATGAGACAAAAAAGTCTAGAAACCTATCAGGGACTGCCGTATTTGTATATGGCCTAGGATTGACCCCTGAGAGAGAGGACTTAGCTATAAATAGTTGAATTATGGGATGTTCAGGATGTACCGTTTGCAGCAGCAAATCGCCGAACGGTTGTAAAAATAATGGTTGTGCCAGCGGTGGCTGCAATCGCTTGAATACGTTTGATTGGCTCTCGAGTCTGGACGTGAAAGATGCGCTTTATTTCGATATTGTGGAGGTGAGTTTTAAAAACGGCTCCCGGAAACATTTTTTTCGCAATCCAGAGTACATCAATGCCCTTACCGGCGACGATATTGTAGTGGAGACCAGTACCGGGCTTGACGTAGGTCGGATCAGCTTATCTGGCGAATTGGTGCGATTGCAGATGCGCAAAAAAAATATTTCGGAAGAAGAAGTGCTCAACAGCATAATCCGCTTGGCCAACGATCGCGATTTGGAACGCTTGGAAGAGGCCCGACAGTCAGAAATGCCTACCATGATTCGCGCCAGAGCCATTGCCCGAACCCTGGGGCTGGATATGAAAATTGGCGATGTAGAATACCAAGGCGATAAACGCAAAGCCACTTTTTACTATACAGCCGATGGCCGGGTGGATTTCCGCGAACTAATCCGTCATTTTGCCAAAGAGTTTCGAGTAAAAATCGAAATGCGACAGATTGGCGCTCGCCAGGAATCGAGCCGCATTGGAGGAATCGGCTCCTGTGGTCGGGAGCTGTGTTGTTCTACCTGGCTGACCGATTTTAAATCAGTGACTACTTCAGCAGCACGCTATCAGAACCTCGCCATCAACCAGGCTAAACTTTCTGGTATGTGTGGCCGCCTCAAGTGCTGCCTGAATTATGAATTGGATACCTATCTGGATGCCATCGATCAATTCCCTGCGAATATCGACCGCCTTAGTACACAGGCGGGCTTTGCCATTTTAGTAAAAACCGACATTTTTAAGCGCTTGGTTTATTATGCTTACGAGCATGAAAACTTCCGAGGTAAGCTGTATGCGTTGCCCATTGAAAAGGTGCAGCAAATCCTTGATATGAATGCCCATGGCGAAAAGCCGGTCGATTTACTAGCCATGCAGGCGATAGTTGATACAACTGGCAGCGTAGAAGACTACGGCGATGTAACCGGGGTAATCGAACTGCCAGAAGAAGAAAAGCGCCGCCGGAAAAAGAAGAAAAAAAGAAACCCTGGTTCAGGAGGTTCGGGCAATCAAAGAAATCAGGGCGACCAGGCGGGGGGCAACAAGCAGGCGCAGGGACATAATACAACGCAGGGCAATAATCGGCCACAGGGGCCAAGACCACCTCAGAAAAACAAAAGCCAGCAACGCCCCAATCAGCCTGCCAAGCCCGACCAAACGCCTAAAGCCGATGGACGCCCCAACGCAGAAAATAAAGGAGATGGAACTGGCAATGCCCATAAACCAAAAAGGAAGTCCAGGCGTAATAGAAACAGGAATAATCCGAATAATAAATAAATTTTTTCCATGAAGTACGATCTTACCGTAATCGGCTCGGGCCCTGGTGGCTACGTGGCCGCTATTCGCGGAGCACAGCTGGGCATGAAAACGGCCATTATCGAACGTTACAACACTTTGGGTGGCACCTGTCTGAATGTTGGTTGTATCCCTTCCAAAGCGCTACTGGATTCTTCCGAGCATTACCACAATGCAATGGAAAAATTCAGCTCGCATGGCATTCAGCTAAAAGAGCTCGCGGTGGACATGCCTCAAATGATACGCCGAAAAAATGAGGTCGTAGAACAAACGGTTGGTGGGCTGAGCTTCTTGATGAAAAAAAATAAAATAGACGTTTACCACGGGCATGGATCTTTTGTAGATAACAACCACATCCAAATAACGAAGTCCGATGGCAGTACAGAAACCATAGAAACGGCCAACACCATCATCGCTACCGGCTCCAAACCCGTCGTACCAGCTAGTTTCAATTATGATAAAAAGCGGGTGATCACCTCCACCGAAGCATTGAATATAGACGCTGTACCCAAACGCATGGTCATTGTAGGCGGTGGGGTGATTGGCCTCGAGCTAGGCTCCGTTTTTTGCCGATTGGGTACAGAAGTGGAAGTCGTTGAATTTTTAGACCGCATCATCGCGGGTATGGATGGCGATTGCAGTAAGGAACTCATGCGTGCCTTGAAAAAGCTGGGCATGAAATTCCATTTGGGGCATGCCGTGACAAATGTTCAAGCAACCGACAAAGCAGTTACCGTAACGGTCAAACCACGTGATAAAGAAGAAACTTTTGACATACAGGCAGATTATTGCCTGGTCGCTATTGGTCGCCGCCCCTATACCGACCAGCTGGGCTTGGAAAATATCGGCGTTGCTTTGGATGATAAAGGGCGCATCATAGTAGATCACTTTTTACAAACCAACGCGCCGGGCATATACGCCATTGGCGATGTTGTTAACGGGGCTATGCTCGCGCATAAGGCAGAAGAAGAAGGCGTTTTTGTGGCAGAACTCATAGCTGGGCAAAAGCCGCATATTGATTACAACCTTATTCCGGGCGTCGTCTATACCTGGCCGGAAGTGGCCGGTGTTGGCCAGACGGAAGAGCAACTAAAGGCAGCAGGAACACCCTATAAAGTAGGTAAATTCCCATTTAAAGCACTAGGGCGTGCCAGAGCTAGTATGGATACCGAGGGTATGGTGAAGATATTGTCTCATCAAGAGACGGATGAAATACTAGGTGTTCATATGGTTGGCCCCAGAACAGCGGATATGATCGCCGAGGCTGTAGCTTTGATGGAGTTTCGCGCCTCTGCGGAAGACGCTGCCCGCATGAGCCATGCGCACCCTACTTATACCGAAGCTTTCCGGGAGGCAGCCCTGATGGCTACTGCCGATCGGGCTATTCATATTTGATGGTAAAAAGGCAGCAGGCACTTCCTGAGTGCCTGCCGTCTTTACTTGCATGTTAGGCATTCGGGTTCATCAGCTTCCCAATAAACAAAATGCCATTGCCCTGATTTTCGCGGATGACAAACAAGAATGGTCGATCCAAAACCACAGTAGGGAGCAAGGGAACAGAAGTCTCCACAATAACAACAACGGTTACTGCCGCTGCTTCCGTACCAGCCTCATTCACTTCCAAGAAGGACTGGTGGATCACATCATCAATCAGCAAATCAGCTTGAGCGATATTGGAAAAATCGGTATTGCCATCGCCAAATGCGATGCCCATGCCCATCGTGGTCAGTACTTTGCGCAGACTCTCCTTGTATTCCAGCGTGAATTTGGGCATACCAAATAGGATTTCCCGGTTGCTGAATGACTGCGCCCAGCTTTGCCAGTTTTCGGCCTTCAATTCCTCCACCACAGCATCCATAGATACATCGGGTTTGGGCAAAATCAAGCTCATGGTAAAAATAGAGTCGCCATAAGCCAAATCAACAGCTTGGAAATGTTCTGTTTCCAGGTAAGGCAATACGCGCTGCCCCAAGCCCATCATCTCGATTTCAGTGGTACTGCCATCCTGCAACTGGAAAGGGTAGGGAATCGTCTCCTCGGGGTCGAATTCGTGCAGCCAAGCACCCTTGAAATAAATGGCATTGATCAAATACATCACCACATCGCTAGGGATACTGTTCAAAACATTATCAATCAGGCCATTCGTCTGATCAGACACCCAGCCATTGATGACATCCACCGAACTGGGGTCGCTGAAATCAAGGGCAGCAACTTCGCTACTGTAATAAGTTTCGTTCGTATCTAAAAAAGGTTGCCGCACTTGAAAACCCTGCTTGTACCAGATGGAATTGGCCAATTGTAAAATAACAGACTCATCCAATTGGGGCAGCAGGGCCAGCAATTGCTGATAGCCCTGGTTGACGGCATTCAGGTCTATGTTTTGTTGTTCCAGCACTTGCATCATGGCAGAGCGGGTATCCCCGGCTGCACCATTTACAGTCATCGATAAAGCCGTGGATATGCTCAAAGGAGAAATGAAAATGTTGTTGTCGGGATCTTCTTTGTGCAGTTCGCGGAAAATATTTAATCCAAAGGCGGTACTGGCTGCGTTCACCTCACAGGCATCCAGCTGTTCGTTGCAGTCTAAAGCAGCATTGTCGAATGGAGCAGGTTCATTATCGTCTGCTTGTTGGCATTGGGAAAACAAGATGGTGCAGGAAAGGAGCAGGAACAAAGAAAAATTTTTCATAAGGATCTTTTTTTTTGAAAAGACAGCAAGCTGTTGCAAAAGCGTTGGGTGGCCCTCCCGCAGACACACTATTAATTCAGAAACGTATGCTCAAAAACCGATTCATTGCCCACCGCATCCCAAACACTTAGCCGAAAAGTGTGCTCCCCTTTTTCCAACCCGGCATCAAAGACAAGTTCTAAGCGATCCTTTTTGCCATCGTAAGTCATCAGCATCCAATGCCCATCTAAGTGAGCCTCCCATTGGTATCCCTTCGATTTTTCCCCTGGAATAACATTATCGCTGATCTCAAAAGAGAATCGGCTCTTGGAAAGATCAATAGGTTGAATGCGGGGCGCTATGTCGTCAATACTGATGAAATATTCGCCAAAACTCCTAATAGCGGTACTCAAAAAGCCGTCCTTCCAACTGCCCCCGCAATTGACCAAGCGTTTGTAAGGCCCGCAATAGGCAATAAAAGCCTTTTGCCTTAGCTCCTCGGGGATATTTTTGTTGGGGCGCAATGACAAATCCAGGTATTGGTGTATAGGTATTTGATTGTCACCGATTTGATGAACGAGGGAGTAAACCTGATGAGAAGATTCTGGCGTGACAAAATAGGCCATTTGGAGGGTTTCATACAGACTTCCGGTTGGCCAAATAAGGCGAGCAGCCCCATTGTCTATGATGCTAGCTTGATCGAAGGGCAGTTGGTAATAAGGATAAATCGCTTGGGGCGTTTGGATATTTCCAGACGCCCTTTTTACAAAAAACTTTAAGCTAGCTTCGTTTTTATGGACATCTTGAGCGGTCAGTCGAATTCGACAACTTTCCCCCGGCATCAGGCGGATTAACCCGGCTGTCGAGTTGTGGGCGCGACTTTGGTCAAAATGATTGCCGGGCAACAAGAAGCAGCGGTTAAAATAAGTACCGCTAGCTTTGAAATCGGCGTAGTCGATGTGCGCATTGAGGTAACGCCTTTGCGCCAATTCCACTTCGTTCATCTCAAAATCATATACCAGCGTATCATTTTTATAGAGTCGCAATTGGTATATCCCATTGCGATTGGCCTGTCCGTCCATCAAATCAAACGCTTCCAAACCAAAGCCAACGAAGGGATTTTTAGTGCGTATGGTATCTTTGCCTAAGTCCTGTTTTTTAATGAGGCGGTATTGGGTATTGATCAGGGCTTGCTGCGCATCCAGTTCATAAATTTTCAACTGCCGCAAAATAGGCTTTTGGCGATCTGCTACGGCAATATCCAATACATCCATCATTAGCGGATTGATACAGCGTTCGCTTCCCGTTTTCCTTATTTCAAAATGGAGGTGGGGGCCATAAGCGTGGCCACTCATGCCCATTTTACCAATGAGGTCGCCCTTTTTTATGGGAAATCGCGCCGACTCCGGTTCGAGCACCACGTTAAAAGAACGGGCAGCGTATTGACTGGATTTGGCGTAAGCTGCTATATCTGGGGCGAAAGCATTCAAATGGGCATACAGACTGGTGAAGCCATTCTCGTGCTCGATGAGTAGGCAATTGCCGTAACCCGTTCCATCCACCGATATTTGGGAAACGAACCCATCGCCAATAGCATAAATCGCTTGGCCGATTTGCCCCTTGATGTCAATACCCGTATGAAAATGTTCGGGGCGCAGCTCGCCAAAAGTACCCGATAGAAAAACCGAGCCATCCACAGGCGACCGAAAAAAAGGCTGCTCCGGGGAAAAAGCAAAAAGCAGAAAAAGCAGGCTCAGCCAAGCGAGTATCCGCATGCGATAGCTTTAAAACATGACCCCCAGGCGAATAACGAAAGCACGGACGATCCCTTTCGAATCTTCTTCAGACTCAGGTGTACCGTCGTTATCGGAATCTATAAAATTGCCTTTATCTCTAGTAATATCACTGAAGCCAAATTGCATCCCTAACCCACCTACTAAAGCGGTACTTTCGGAAATACCATATTCGATGCCGGCATTAATGCCCCAAAAAAGGTTCAACAAATTGACATCTTCCCGGATATTGACATCCTGGCAGTCGTCGGTAGCGCCTATGATATCGCCGATGGCCTGCGTGCGGAATCCGAAGCCCAGATTGGGTTCAAAGAAATAGCGGGTATAACCAAATTCGCGGGTGCGCATTTTCAAACCAACAGGAATTTCTACAAATTGCAAGCTGTGCTTGAGCTTGGCTTGAGCTGGTTGCAGTTTGCAGGCTTCGGGCAGGTCGGAATTGCTCCAAAAATTTCCCGCCCGCTCATACAAAAGGGTTCCTCCGGCGTTAAAGTAAAAGCCCAAGCCGCCTGTAAGCGCATAGTTGTCTTGAAAATAATATTCACCGACCATGCCTAGCTTTAAGCCAAGATTGGTGCCACTTGGATTGATGCGGTTGGAATTGGCGGTCATCCAGCCGAATGTAGGGCTGAGTTGAAAACCAAAGCGCATATCCTGCGCCTGCATAGCCAATGATGCAATGGTGAAAAAGCAAAGGAAAACGACAATTTTTTTCATCATTCTTCTGTTTTTTGTGCATGCAAATTAAAGCTTCGCTGGAAATTTAGCTTGATTTTATCTATATGAATTGTAAAAAAAATAGTTCGCTACTCTTATTAGGGCTTTGCCTCGGTCTTTTTTCTTGTTCAGATGAAGAGAAAAAACAAGTGCCAGATGTCAGCCACATCGAAGTAAATGTGGACATACGGCGATTTGAGCAGTCGCTTTTCCAATTGGATACCAACAATATAGAGGCCGCTGTGGCTGAGTTGCACCAGGCTTATCCTGACTTGGCCGACATTTTCATCGATGAAATATTGGATGCCGATAATGCTGAGTTGGCACCTGAGGGAGCAGCCGCTTACCTCAAGGGTTTTATTCAACACCCACCGCTCCGACATTTGTACGATACGGTGCAGGTCATCTACCCGGATTTGAACAACATCGAATCTGAATTTGAAACGGCCTTTCGATACTATCAATATTATTTCCCGGAAATGACTTGGCCCTCCGTTTCAACCATTATTACGGAATATGGCCTAGCCGCTTTTTTATATGGTGAAAATGACTTGGCCGTTGGCCTCGATCTTTTCTTGGGAGAAAACTACCCCTACCAGAAATACAACCCGGATAACCCGGCTTTTTCCCAATACCTGACTAGAACTTTCAACCGGGATCATCTGGTTGCAAAAGCAATACAAGCCCTGGTGGAAGATTTGGCAGGCGTACCTGCTGGCAATCGCCTGTTGGATCAAATGATCCACAATGGAAAAAAACTGTATGTATTGGATAAAATTTTACCCTACACAGCCGATAGTGTCAAATGGGAGGTATCGGCCTTACAAGCAGAATGGCTGACAGAGAACGAATTGGAGATGTGGGCGTTCTTTATAAAAGAGGATTTGTTTTACTCCAGCGACTGGGGTAAGATCAGAAAGTATATTGACTATAGCCCCAATTCGCCAGGCATGCCTCCGGAAGCGCCAGGGCGCACCGCCAATTGGTTGGGATACAAAGTGGTAGCAGCTTACCATCAGCGTTATCCCGAACTCAGCCTCACCGATTTGATGGCATTGAGCGATGCCCAATTTATACTGGATGAATCCAAATATAAACCCCGAAGGTGAAATTATACTGGATTGTGAAGCAATAGTTTAGTACCTTTGACGGATTATTATGGAAGTTTTTAGATGCGGGTGAGATGGCGCGAGTATTTGTTTTTCAGACGCAATTAACAGGATTGACAGGATGTGGGTGAGCGTGTGGCACACTTTTTTAATACCCGCTCTATCGTCTAAAGTCCAACATCTAAAGTCTAAAGTCTAACATCTAAAAATATGAGTGCAAGAACTATTCCTGTTGTTGACTTATCTCAATTTACTGCGGGTAACGCAGCAGAAAAAGCAGCATTTGTAGCAGCCTTGGGACAGGCTTTTCACCAGATCGGTTTTGTAGGTGTGGTGAATCACGGTGTGCCCAAAAGCCTGATTGATGGTTTCTATGCCGCATCCAAGCGTTTTTTTGCCTTGCCATCGGAAGTGAAGAAAAAATACGAAGATCCCGCTTTGGCTGGCCAGCGCGGCTATACTTCTTTTGGAAAAGAACACGCCAAGCAATCGAAAGTAGCTGATTTGAAAGAATTTTATCAAATTGGCCAGGAAGTAGAGGGGGATGATCATTTAAAAGCTTTCTATCCGGATAACATTCACGTAGCGGAGGAACCCGATTTCGTCAGCCTGGGCATTCAACTGTACAAGGCATTTGAAAAATCGGGGGCAGAGCTGCTCCGAGCCATTGCCATTCACCTCGATCTGGGAGAAGGCTATTTTGACCCACACATCCAAAACGGCAACAGCATATTGAGGGCCATCCATTATCCGCCGATTACCCAGGAGCCGGCATCGGCCATCCGGGCGGAGCAGCATGAAGACATCAATTTGATCACGCTTCTCGTGGGTGCTTCTGCTGGAGGATTGCAACTGCTCAACATGGAAGGAGAATGGTTGCCCATTGTGCCGGAAGAGGACGAAATTGTAATCAATGTAGGGGATATGCTACAGCGCCTAACCAATAATTACCTGAAGTCAACAACCCATCGTGTTGTTAATCCGCCGAGAGAGGAATGGCATTTGCCGCGCCTGTCTATCCCTTTCTTTTTACATCCCAAGAGTGACATGGATCTTACCTGCTTGCCTGGTTGCGTTAGCGATGATACGCCAGCCGCTTATGAACCCATTACCGCTGGAGGATATTTGGATGAACGTTTGAGAGAGATCGGATTGAAGAAGTAAGTTTGTATTGTTAATTGTAAACTTTTCATTATGGAAACCATATTGCTTTTTAATTTTTTCGGACCAGAAATGCTGGTCATTTTCTTCGCCATTCTGTTGCTGTTTGGAGGTAAGAAAATTCCTGAGTTGATGCGTGGTCTGGGCAGGGGTATCAGTGAGTTCAATGCAGCGCGCAATTCTTTGGAAAAAGAGCTGAAAGACGGTATCCGCGATGTTGAGCGCAAGGAGCTAGAAGAAAAAGAAAAGAAAGTACAACCTTGAATTGGAGGCCGTAAGTTGCATTGTTGATTGTGGGTTGAGCCATCAACACACAATCAACAACTCCTTATGGTGAAAAAGGCTAAAACTTGACGCTTTTTCCCCATTTTTCAAGCTCATCTTCGCCCCATAATTCAGGGAAAAAGACAATCCGCTGGTTTTTGGGGGGTAAATACTGTTGCCAATTGGTACCCCCTGTAGCGGCTATAACCTGGGGCTTTTTGTCCAGGTATCGGACGGCAGAGCGCAAATGAGCCAGGCGCCAGCGGATATTCACATTGAAATCATATTGCCGCATCAAATGGATCAATTCTTCCTCTTCCCTTTTTTCCTTCTCCAGCGATAGGTAAAGGCGGTACAAATTATTATGACTGGCCTCGTATCCCAATTGTATGAATGTATTGGAATACTTATGTTCAAATTGCTGCAGGGTCAGGGTCTTTTTGCCCGTCGCCAGCTCTGTAGCACCCGATTTCCAGTACAACATCGGATAAAGCGACTCAGGACTGGCCGGCTGAACGACCTGCTCTCGCATGCTGGGATGAACCAGCAGTTCCATATCCGTACTCAGCAATTCTATGATCCGGTATTGGGCCGACTGGAAGCCACTGGAAGGGAGCAGGCTCATCCTGAATTTCAGGAATTCTTCCCGATCCATGCCATCTACCATCAGGTCGAAAGATTGGATTAGGTTTTCAAAATAGGTGTTAAGTCGCTTGATCTGGCGCTTAAATAAAGCACCATCGCTTACTTCCTGCTCTCGCAATTGATGGATGGCTTGGATACTGAGCTTGAAGTACAATTCTGTAATCTGGTGATAAATGATGAATATATTTTCATCGGGCAGCGGCGTTCGGGGCGTTTGCAGACTTAGGAGTGTATCTAAATGAATGTAGTCCCAATAAGTCAGGTAATCGGCGTAGAGCAAGCCGTCGAGGTAAGACAAAATATCTTGTCCCATAACAGCGTATTTTTGCTCCAACTGATCGAGGCGATCCAAAATGTCGTGGGTTAGTTGCATAGTAATATTTGGTTAAGGTCTAGTGCAGCCAGGCTTCTTCTATTTTGAGGCCCAGAAAAATGCAAAATAAACAAAGTGCAACGCTAAGTCCAATATTTAATAAGCCCAATTCGGGTTGCCCTTTTTGAAAAAGGCCCAGGGTTTCGCCGGAAAAAGTAGAAAAAGTGCTAAAACCGCCACAAAAGCCGGTCATCAAGAGATATTTCAGGTTTTGATCCATCAATCCCCTGCCGCTGAGCCCGAGTAGATAACCCAACACTAGACAACTAATGAGATTGGCGAATAAAGTTGCCCAGGGAAAATGCAGGGAAAGCGTACCCAACAATTGCGCGATTGCAAAGCGACAAATACTACCGATACCTCCGCCTAAAAAAACCAAGAGCCAGGTATTCATCCCAAAGCGATGAGTTTGTTCTTTTTTTGCACCACCTTGCTGTGGAGCAAAAAGGTCAGCCCGGTGGCAGAACCAATCACTAACAGCATCATCAGATGTAAGCTGATCACATTGTGAAAGCTGAAAACAAACAGGATGTACAAGATATTGATGGCTACTAAGGCACCTGTTGCCTGCATGTGGGTGAGACCGTAATCAATCAAAAGGTGGTGGATATGCCTGCGATCAGGCTTGAAAGGAGAATGCCCCCGGTAAATCCGGGTAGTAAACACGCGGATGGTATCGAAAAGCGGTATGATCATAATGCCTACGGCCACCGCTGGTACATCGTAAAATTTGCGCGGGTCGGAGTCTGACATGGAATAATTCATGTGCATAAACTCCAGCATCAACACGGCGCAAACCATACCGATAATAAGTGAGCCGGTATCACCCATAAAAATCTTGGCCGGTGTATAATTATATTTCAGAAAAGCGATAATAGAGCCCACCATCGTAAAAGCTACAATGGCTAATTCCATTTTGCCTGCCCAAAAAAACCAACATCCCAGCACCCCTGAAATCAAAGCGCCTACACTGCCTGCTAGGCCGTTGATTCCGTCTATCAGGTTAAAGGCGTTGATGATGACCAATATAGTAAAAATGGAAAGAAAGAGGTAAAACACTTCGTGCAATTCATCGTGCAGGCCAAACAACCCATAAAAACCAGAAAGGTGTATATCGGATTTAATAACCAAAATAGCGGCGGTTAGGATTTGGGCAATCATTTTATGCCTGGGAGACATAGGCGAGAGATCATCTTTGACGCCGATCAGAAACAGGATGATAAAACCGCATAAGATATATTGCAGATTGCCAAATTGTTCAAACGGAGTCCATAAAACGATGGAAAAAATGGCACCGGAAAAAATGCCGATACCCCCCAGAGCAGGGGTTTTAACGGTGTGCGAACTGCGCTCGCCCGGCACATCAAACAGGTGTTTCTGTTTGGCAATACGAATAATGGGCGGAATGGCGAAATAAGTTAAAGTGAAAGCCGTCAGAAAACTGAGTATAATGATCGACATAGTTCTCCGTTTGAAAAATAATGCTCAAAATAAGGAGCTTTGTCGAGTTTTGCAAACTTACCAGCGCAAAGGAGGCAGACATTCTAAAAAAGGCCTGCCTCCTTCTCGCTAACTACAGGCGATCTTCTGAATCCTCCGCTCATGCCTGCCTCCTTCAAACTCGGCATCCAGGAAGGCATCTACCATCTGCAATGCCAATTCTTCTGAAACAAAGCGAACGGGAATGGATAAAATATTGGCATTGTTGTGTTGCCGGGCCAATTGAGCCAATTCCACCTGCCAGCACAAAGCACAGCGAATACCCTGGTGCTTGTTGGCCGTCATGGAGGCACCATTGCCGCTACCACAAAGGACAATACCGAAATCGACGCGACCCGCTTCTACCTCATTGGCAACTGGATGGACGAAATCGGGGTAATCGACCGATTCCAGGGAACTAGTCCCAAAGTCCAGTACATTGATGCCCCGTTCGCTCAATAAACGAGCAATGCTATCCTTGTAAGGAAAACCAGCGTGGTCGCAGCCGATGGCAATGGTCTTAATCATTGATTCCTGGTATAATGCTTTCTTCAGAAGATTCTATGGCAAAATCTTTGAACCTATTTTCCAACTCCTGCGCATATTCATCGTCTTTGTTTTGTTTGACAAATCGAATCATATCGTCCTTAGTACGCATGGCCAGCAAATAGTCGGTTTCAAAACTTGTTTCCAGTATCTCCGGATCCAGCGAATAGTAAAATTTCAAATGATCCAGGGTTTCCTGTGCCAGAATTTCCAGGTGCGGCTTGGCTTTTTCGTACTGTTCTGCCGCGCCATAAATGGAAATCATATAGAAAGCCCGGTAATCGTATGGGAAGTTTTTATGAGGAAAAACTTCAAAAAATTTGTCGATCAAAGCAACCGCTTTATCCGGCTCATTGCGGCGGATAAATTCCTGAGCTGCTCGCCGCATCACCAACTGATGGCTCTGTACACTGGGCGCATAACTGCGATCTACATACATATCGTATTCATCGAAATGGCCCCAGCGGTATTTGTTCATCACGTTGCTGTAAATAGAATCCGCATTGACTCTGCCACTGCCAATAATGCCGTATTGCTCGTCACTAGCTGTTCTGACAGGTACTATTTTCACAGCCAAGCCTTGCAACTCCATGAAATCTTGCATGCCAAAGAGTTTTTCCTCCCGGCAGGTCACGGCATAGTAAATGGGCCGCTTCCACAAATTGGAAGATATGACATCCAATATAGCCAAATCGTCTTTGATGATGTATTCTTTACCACTGAGGTTGATTGGTATGCGGCTGACGATTCGCCCTGTATCTTCGATGCCTACAATTCCCTTGCTAAGGACTTCTTCTCTGTTGACAGGAATAAAGACGTCTCGACTGCGGAAGTAGCTTTCCGTTTCTCTGCCAGATGACATTTTCAGCGGATGCTCCTCTGCGATGAATTTGAGCCAATTATCCAAAGTAGTTGGACGATCCTGTCCCTCCGGATTGTAATAAAACAACTGGTTGCGTTTTTTACCCCGATAATCTTCACTGGGTATGGTCATGTCGAGCGCCGGGGAGTCGTTGACTTTGCGGCGCAACAGATCGATGTACCAATCTACCGCGATCAAACTCAGGTTGACTACCCGCACGTCCGTGCGAATGCCTTCCACTTCCTGAGCGTACCAAAGCGGGTAAGTATCATTATCGCCATAGGTGAAAATGATCGCATTAGGCTCACAACTCTGCAAAAAGTTGGAAGCGTAGTCACGCGATCCGGTATGGTGCCGGCGGCTGTGGTCGTCAAAATTTTGCGTACCCATCAAGGCCGGAGCAAAAAGGACTATGACGGAAGCGATGATGGCAGCAACCGGACCACTTTGTTTAAGCCTTTCGCGCAATAGATCAAAAATGGCTATGACGCCCATCCCGATCCAAATACAGAAGGTAAAGAATGAACCAACCAATACATAATCGCGTTCCCTCGGCTCGTTGGGCGGCTGATTGGAATAAATGATGATGCCAATCCCCGTGATCACAAACAGGGCCAATAACCCAAAAGCGTCTTCCCGGTTGCGCATGAAGTGGAAAAACACGCCGATCAAGCCGAAAAGCAGGGGCAACATGTAATATTTATTCCGGGCTTCATCTTGTTTCATGGTCAGCGGCAACTGATTTTGGTTATACAGCCGCAAATTATCGATAAACGGAATACCGGAAATCCAGTGCCCTTTTGACTTATCCCAAGAATAGAAGCCCTGATCCCCATTTTGGCGACCAGCAAAATTCCACATGAAATAGCGCCAGTACATCCAGTTGAGCTGGTAGCTGATCAGGAAACTGATATTGTCCAGTTGATTGGGTCTGCCACTTGGAAGTGGGGCGTTGGGGTTGAGGCCCATCCATCTTTTGTAGAGTGCTGGCCGTCCCTGGGTATAATCACCCATACGAGGGAAAAGCATTTTTTGTGCCTCGGGATAAACGTACTCTATTTTGATGTCCGTATATTCGTAGCGATCGCCAACTCGGCCGTAGCGGTCTTTGATGCTGGTGTTTTGTGGCTGAGAGTCGAAGTGAGGGCCATACAACAAGGCTCTTTCACCATACTGTTCGCGGTTCAGGTAGGGCAGTAGGCGCATGGCATCGCTGGGCGCGTTCATGTTAATGGGGGTATTCGCATTGGCTCGCACCACGATAACACCGATGGTAGAAAAGCTGATAATCACCAGCGCAATGCCTACCAATATTTGCTGCAATACCAGGTTTCTTTTCTGGTGGGCATAGCGCAATCCGGCAAACAAAAGTCCTCCTACCAATAAGAGCGTAGGGATCAAACCACTGTGAAAAGGCATTCCCAAGCCATTGACCATCAGCAATTCCATCTGTACCCACAGCTTGGGAATACCTACGATGATCAAAGATTGAATCACTACGATAGCGGCCACACCAGCAGCAGCAGCTACTGCCATACCGGCCAGGGTGTGGTTCTTGTATTTTTTGAAATAGTAAAATAATGCCAGTGCCGGGAAAGTAAGAATACTCAACAAGTGTACGCCAATGGAAAGCCCCGCAGCATATACGGTGAACAACAACCAACGGTCGGCCTGTTGATCGTCGGGAAGGCTGTACCATTTCATCATCGACCACAAGGTAAGCGCCGTGAAAAAAGTGGACATCGCATATACCTCACCTTCCACCGCTGAAAACCAAATGGAAGTGGCAAATGCAGTAGCCAAACCAGCTGCCAAACCAGCGCCTGCTGCCGCAATAGATTGGCTGCCATCCAATTCACCCGATCTGCCAACCAGGGCTATTTTTCCCAAGATGATGGTACTCCAACAAACAAAGGAAGCGGCCAGCGCCGTACACAAACCCGACATGAGGTTCACGGCAAAGGCAATATCTTCCGGATTGTCGGAGAATACCTCTGCAAACCAGGTAAATATACGGCCCACAATCATAAACAAAGGTGCTCCCGGGGGGTGCACCACCTGTAGTTTATAGGCACCTAATATGAACTCACCGCAATCCCACAAGCTGCCAGTTCGCTCTGCTGAGAAAAAATAAACCGTGAAAGCTACGGCAAAAACCAACCAGCCTGTAATGGTATGTAAATTGTTTCTTGATTTCATCAGGAAAATTGCATGCTTTATTATAATGAACTGCAAAAGTAAAAAATTATTCCTTTTAACTACTTCAAACCATACCTCAATAGTGGTATTCTGCTTGAGTATGGGTAACTTTGCAAAAAAAGCGCTATGATTAAATGGTTGATGACAGGCTTGATTATTTATGCTATCTATAAGTTTTTCTTTGCCGGTCCAGCTTTAAGCAGTGGCGATCAACGCGACCGTAAGCGACCGATAGAAGATAACCATACCAGCAAACAAAAGGATAAATCGGTTAATGACGGGGATTACATTGACTACGAGGAGGTGGAATAATAAGCCCGGGTACTGATTCATCAGGGCGTCACGACTCGTTTTTTGCAGCTAGAAAAAAGAAGATTTTTATGATGGAAATTCCAAATGATTCCCGGATCAGCGACTGGGTAATTTACAAAAATAACCAGTTTATTGCTTTCAATAAGCCTCCTGGTTTGCCCGTTCAATCGGATAAAACGGGGGATAAAGCCTTGCAGGATATAGCTTCTGCCTATACCCATGCGAAGCTGCATTTGGTGCATCGCCTGGATCGCCCGGCTGGAGGTATCGCATTGTTTGCAAAAACCGAGAAAGCCCTTCAAGCCATCAATGAGCAATTCCGGCAACGAGCCGTGGAAAAAGTGTATTTGGCTGTGGTTGGGGAAAAACCCGAATCGGAAGCAGGCAAATTAATTCACTTTGTGAGTAAAAATGGGCGAACCAACAAAACCAGTATTTCCACAGAAGAAGCACCCAATAGCAAGCGCGCCGAGTTGAGCTATCGCCTGCTGGGCAGCAGCGATCGCTACCATTTGCTGGAAATAAGTCTGCTGACTGGCCGACACCATCAGATTCGCGCCCAATTGGCTTCTATTGGATGCCCCATTAAGGGCGATGTGAAATATGGTTTTCGACGCAGCAATAAAGATCGCTCCATCCATTTGCACGCCTGGAAACTGAAATTTCGCCATCCGGTATCCGGCGAGTTGGAACAATTGCAGGCTGCCCCTCCCACAGATGATCCTGTTTGGGCTGCCTTTGCCCCTTTTTTGATTTAATGGAAAAAATTATCCTGGCGTGGTATATGGAGTTGATTACTAAATATTTTCCGCAACTAAACGATCTGCAAAAGCAGCAGTTTGAAGCGCTTGACGCCCTTTACCGGGAGTGGAATGACCAAATCAATGTCATTTCCCGAAAGGATATTGACAATTTGTATTTGCACCATGTGCTCCACGCTTTGTCTGTTGCCAAACACTTGCGCTTCGTGCCTGGCGCTGAAATACTTGATCTGGGTACGGGTGGAGGCTTCCCAGGTATCCCTTTGGCCATCTTATTTCCGGAAACGCGTTTTACCCTGATAGATGGTACCAAAAAGAAAATAAGGGTAGTGGAAGCTGTTGTACAAGCGCTCCAATTGGAGAATGTTGATCCTCAAGCCAGCCGGGCGGAAGACATTCGGCATAAATACGATTTTGTCACAACCAGAGGGGTTGCCACTTTGGATAAACTGGCTGCCTGGAGTCGCCCCCTGATCAAAAGTAAACACCAACACGCTATTCCGAATGGCATTCTGGCACTAAAAGGCGGGGATATTCGAACCGAAAGGGCACTATTGCCCAAAAAGGCTTATTTGGAGTATTACCCGCTGAGCGATTATTTTGAGGAAGATTATTTCAAAGAAAAATGGCTGATTTATCTACAGGCATAGGAGGTATTTATCGGCCTTGAAAAGATTTCTGCAACAATTCTGCCCGATATTTTTTTGTTTAACCCGGCTTTTCGTAATTTTGGATGCCTGAATTCATTTAGCATTTTAACAATACCAAAAATGTCGTTCGAAGTAGAAGGAAAACTGCACAAAAAATTTGACACTGAAAACAAAACCGGTACCTTTCAGGCCAGAGAATTTGTACTGGAAATTGACAGTGGCAATTATGCCCAATACATCAAATTTCAACTCGTTCAGGATCGCTGCGCGTTGTTGGATGATTATCAGGAAGGGGAAAAAGTAAAAGTGCATTTTGATTTGCGCGGCAGAGAGTGGCAAGGTAAATACTTCACCAATCTCAACGCTTGGCGAATGGAAAAACCATCCCAAGCCGTGGCAGAACCAGCAGGAGTTAAAAGCGATGATGGCTCTTTTCCATCTTCAGATAATGAACCTAATTTCCCGGCAGAGGATGATCTGCCTTTTTAAGATACAAAAGAGTAATACCTACCCCCCAAGTGGCGTTCTCGTTCCGAAAGGACGGGAGCGCTTTTTTTTTATCATTACACCATTCGGAATGAAACGACTGTGCTATTTGTTGCTTTTCTTTTGCCAGCTTGGCGCCCATTCCTGCCATGCTCAATGGATAGTCGGGTTGGCGGCTCGTTGGAATGATGATTTTTCCGAGTGGGTAATACTGACCGATGACGAAACACTGGAAGGGCAGCTCAATGTCCGCTGGCCGCAGCAAAATGATTGGGGCGATTGGCAATACCGATTGGGAGAGGCTGTTGGGACCATCCAATTGAAATGGGCCAACAACTGGAATGAGTGGGAAGCCAGGGGTGATAATGAAATCGCTACAGCCCGGACGGTTTGGAACAATAATTTTCGCGAATGGCGTATTTCCGACAGCCAATATACCTTTACCCTCCGCACCCGCTTTGGCAATTTGTGGGATGAATGGGAAATACGGAGCAATAACGCAGGTGCCTTTAGCATGGCTACCCGCTGGGAGGGTGATCCTCGCGACTGGAATGTATGGGACGAATTGCCAGAAGAACTCCCGATGCCTACCCGAATGCTACTGGTATTTATAGTCATGCACCAAAGCACCGCTCCTTTTCGCAATTGAGTTTATACTACTCGCTTTGAGCATAGAGGTGGTAAAAGGCGCTAAAAACAATGAAGCAACTGAAAAGCAATGATTTTTGCTGAAGAATCAAAAGATTTAAACTGGAAAAAACAGTAGAAAGTCTAAATTTGCGCCGCATTACACCAAACCCTGTTATTGAAAATGGAATCGTTCAACATTGATATGCAACAGCTCACCCATGATGCGATCCAGTATGGCACAAAACTGGCCATTGCATTATTGGTACTTTTCATTGGATTCAAACTAGCCAACCGCGTTGCCAGAATGGCCAAAAAAGCCATGGAGCGCTTAGGTCTAAGTGAAAACTTACTGCCATTTATAGGCTCTTTGGTAGGCATTTCCCTAAAAGTATTGTTGTTGTTGAGTGCTGCCGCTATTATGGGCCTTGAGATGTCCTCATTTGTAGCCATTCTCGCAGCGGCGGGTTTTGCGGTGGGGCTGGCTCTCCAAGGCAGTCTGAGCAATTTTGCTGCGGGCATTTTAATTCTCGTTTTCCGCCCTTATAAAGTAGGCGACTGGATTGAAGTAGAAGACCGATTTGGCAAAGTAGAGGAAATTCAGATTTTCAATACTATTATCGTTACACCGGGAATGAAAACACTCATCATCCCCAACAGCCACTCTATCAATAACATCGTTACCAATTACTCCTCCAAAGGGGTTGTAAGACTCGAAATCAGGGTGACGATGCCCTACAGCGAAAGCTACCCCAAGGTGGAACAGGCGATACGCAAAACTTTACAAAGTTGTCATAAACTCTTGGAGCAGCCCGAACCGGAGGTGGGTATTGAAACCTACGATAGCCACAATATTGTAATTGTAGTCAGACCTTACGCACTGCCCGATGATTATTGGGAAGCAACTTTTGAGGTGAATCGAAAAATAAAAACGACATTTCACCAATGTAATATACAAATCGCTTATTCTGAGGGGATTGAATTGGGGGAAATTGGGGATTGATGGTTTCTGGTTTCAAGTCTCAGGTTTCAGACTTTAGCCTAGCACACGCCAAAGGCGTGGTAAACTTGAAACTAGAAACCCACTTGGCTTTAATTCTTCTCCTCAAATTTTATCCCTTTCTCATTGAATTCTACCTCCAGCGATTCATCCATACGGGTGATTTTCACCTCCGTTCGGCGGTTTTTTTCGTGCTCTTCTTCAGGACAATCATGGCCACCGTCGCAATTGCAGTGGTTGATGAGAAAGGCTTCGCCATAGCCAAAAGCTTTGATGCGGTGAGGGGCAATGCCTCGGGTCACGAGGAATTGCTTGGCCGATTCGGCGCGATCCAGTGAAAGTTTGAGATTGGACGATTCATCGCCGCGGCAGTCGGTATGAGCGCCCAATTCGATTTCCATACTCTTATAGGTTTGCATCAACTGAGCCAGCGCCTCCAGGTCTTTGGCCTCGCCGGAGCGAATGGCTGATTTGCCAAAATCGTAATGGATGTTTTGCAGCACAATCACAGCACCTTCGCGGATGGGTTGCCGGGCAATGCTAGTGGATTGAGGGGCCATTTTTAGTACAATGGCTGCTGAACGGCGTCCCCTGAGTTTGATGGTCGAAATCAGGGTACTATCCGGGGCATAGCCAGGTTGCTCACTCACGACGAGGTAATCACAGCCCATTTCTATACAATGCTCAAAGGTGCCGTTGATATTGGTTCTGATTTCTTCCTGGCTGCGGTCGCACTGGTTGAATATTTTTATAGTTGTATTGGGAATCGGTTTTTTGAAAGGGGCACTTTCCACCAGACCACTCAGAGTCAGACAATTTGTCGGCTCCAGGTTAATGTCAATCGGGCGGTTGTAGATGTTTTCACTTGGCACGTAAGGGATTTCCTGGGTTTTATAACCCGCTTTGCTGACCAAAATCAAATAGGATTTATCGATATTGACGGTCAGGTACGCTTCGCCACGGGAATTGGTGCTATGCTTGGGCGCCTCCATATCTTCTTCACTTTTGCGTACCCTTTTGAACACCAGTTCATCGCTGCCACTTTGAGAAGGCATCAATTCGAGTTCGTACAAGTCGCTTTCATTGACCACGCCTTCTTCTGTTTTTTCAAAAACCCGCACAGCTACTTCTGGCAGGCGTCGCCCATTATTTTGGTCAAAAACAGCCAAGGTAGCCGTAGTCGTGTTGGGAAACTCAACGCCTTGAATGCCTTCTGGCGCTTCGAACCGATAAATATCGTCCTTACCCATGCCGCCTTCGCGGTCGGAGGAAAAATAACCGATGACCCCGTCCGGATCCAAAATAATGCCCAAGTCGTCTCTGTCCGAATTGAAGGGACGCCCCAAATTGATGACTTTTCCCCATTCCGGTTTTCCAAGATCAATCAGGAACAAATCCAAGCCTCCGTACCCCTTGTGTCCATCAGAAGAAAAAAAGAGGATGCCGCTGTTGTGGATAAAAGGGAAAACTTCATTGTCGGAAGTATTGATGCGAGAACCCAAATTGATGGGTTCCGACCAGGAAGTGCCAGTGCGCAATACCACCCAAAGGTCAAATCCGCCAAACCCTCCTGGCATATCAGAGGCAAAATAGAGCCGTTTGCCATCGTCTGAGAGGCTGGGGTGCATGCAGGAATATTCGTTGTTATTAAAAGGGAGTTCTCGGACATTCTCCCAGTCAAAATAACCCTGATCGGCTTCGTATATCTTCAGCCCCACCTTGCCTTTTGAATTGGCCTTTTGCACGCCTTGCAGCAGGTTGTTTCGGGTAAAATACATGCGATTCCCATCCTGGCTGAAGGACACGGGGCCTTCGTGTCTTTCAGAATTGATCTGAATGGAAAACGGGGTGGGAAACATCGGGATGCCATTGGGATCCAATTCGCAGTAAAACAGCTCAAAAAACGTTTCCCCTATTTCCTGATCAATAGGGCCATTTTTTTTCCTGGACGACACAAACACCATCCCATTGGCATAAAATACCGGGGAAAATTCCAGTGATTCGGTGTTGATGTTCACCAGATTGGTGATGTCCACCTCGGCATTCAAGGCGTCATTTTTCAGCGCCTTGGCTTTTCTGCCCGGTTGGGCAGCGAGCAAAGCAGGCAATAAAACGATAAAAATTAATAGGCGGAAAACCATAATTCCCCAAGTTGTTAAGCTATTGATACGACACAATCGCACTTCTGTTACACTTCAAAAATAGCATGCGCCTGTAAAATACTGCAAATATTTGAGCTGACAAAAAGCTGGCTGATTGTTGTGACGTGTTACCACTTGCCGGTCACCACCATGTCCTTTGGATATTTAACGTTGTATCGGAAAGTACGTTGCTCTTTTTGGTTGGGCATACATGACACCAGCCAGGTCAATTTCCCCGTTTTAGGGGTGAGTTGAGCCCCGTCCTTTTCCAATAAATTTACGACAATTGCTTTATCCGTGGATACCGGAATTTGATCTTCTACCTTTACGTCCACCGCAAATGGTTTTTTATTCAATACCGAAATAGTGTATTCAAAGGTTTCCCTTTTCTCAGCCCCCATTCCCTTTTTTTCGCTAAAATCCTGACCGATGCGCTCCAAAACAATGGACTGGTCAATACCGAGCGAAATGCGCAGGGTATCATTAACTTTTCCAGCATTCAATTTTGTTTTTCCTATATAGGTATCCTCATGGAAAATATGCGCTTCTCCCGTTTCTAAATCATAACGCCCGTATTCTGGGACTTCCGCCAGCAGGAACACATCAGCCGACTTTTTGGGTACCGCATAGTACTGATAATGAGCTGGGATATCCTTTTCCCAAATGTTTATTTGTTGGGGCTTGCCATCGCCCGGAATCTGCTCGATGGTTTCCAGTATAAAGGCGGTGCTGGTCAGTGTGTTTTCGGCTTTGCTCCAGACCTGTGGTAACGGCTCTTTCTTTACTATTTCAACGCGTTCCTCATAAGTTTCTGGACTGATTACTGGCACGGTATCAAGGCGATGTTTACTAACCTTCACGTACAAAGGTTTTAATGTGGGCTGTGTGTTATTTCTATTAGGCTTTGCGTTAGACAAGGTAATAGGTATGTTCTCCCAGTTTGTACCCGTATTTTGCCAAACTTTAGCCTTCATCGTAATTCTCAATGGATCGTTGATACTACTCGCGTTGATATTATAAAAAGTACTCCAGCCGGATTGCTGAACCATATAAGAAAATCGTATGTTCGTATGAGTCGCTTTCTCAGCCATCAGTCGGATGGTAGCCTGTTTTTTATGCGATTGCTGTTGATTGGATAGGGTATTCAATTTTTGATTTACCTCCTTTTTGAGTTTGGCTAGTGTCGTTAAGTGCTTATCCAGATTGAACAGTTCCTTTTTCAAATCGGAAAAATGGTTGCGGTAATAGCTGACCAACGCTTGCAAAGCAGCTACTTCCTCTGTTGTTGCACCGTTCTGAGTACTAAAAACCTGCTGATTGGCTTTGATGAGGGCTTCCTCACCGAGCAACACTTCTTTTTGTTGCTTGACCCAAGCTTCTTCCAGTGTCAAGCTATCCAGAACCCGCTGTAAACTGTCTCTTTTTTGTTCTGCTCTTTTTGAGTCGAGGTAAATAGGGGAGAAACTGATTTCGCGGATACTGATGCCCGATTCATCGAAGCTCAGTTGAAAACTTTGCTCTTCGAGAAAAGGAGTTAGGTCGGTCAACCTGATTTCAACGCTCCCTTTGGGCAGACTGACACTGGCGATATTGTTAATTTGTGCATTGGCCGGATAAACGGTTACACGTTCTATTTGGCTCTTCAAAACGATGGGCTGGGCAATAAGCTGCCCCACGCCCAGAAGGGCGGCCAGAAGAATAATCGGCTTCATATTTGCTATGTATTTATGAGATGGAAATAAATAAACTAGGTGCCTACATCCTGCCCCTGCGCTACCTCCTCGGCTATCCAGACCAGTGCTGCTGCTTTGGATACATTTTCGATGGCCAGTTCCTTTTGTGCCAGCAGGTGGAGCTGTTCTACTGGATGACCGTGTTGAAAAATTTCCTGAATTTCGGCACTTTCTGCCAATGCCTGGCAAGTGGCCTTTTCTGGTGCCTGGGGCATGCCTGCCAAAATAGCCAGGTTATTGCCCGTGAGGATACGGCTTTTGCGGGCGCTGACGGGCAATTGGTCGAAGCCCAGCCCCAAGGGGAGGAAAGGTTGTAGAATGGTGTGTACCGCCTCGCCGCTGGCGCGTACATAAAAAGCGCGGCCCATTCTACCCATCAGGTCTATCTTGTGTGGATTTATTTTACCAAATTCATCCAATACTTCTTCTGCTATGTGCATGCGCAAAACCTCACAAATTATCAAGTGTCCGGCGCCTCCACCATCTCCTAAAGGGATGATTTGTTGTACCTTACACTCCATGTGGGCTGGCGATTCCTTTACCCGAAAGGGTTTAACCAGATCAGACGGTAAAGGGGTAAGTCCTGCCTTTTCAAATTCATTGACACCTTGTGGGTATTCGATGCTTGCAACCGCTGCTTGCCGGACGATGTTATAGTTAACGGCATTGATCACCACCTCTCCGGTTTGGCGGATATTGTACAGCGTATCTTTGGTGGTGTTGTCTGAAACCCGGCGGTTGGAAGAGAAAACTAAAATCGGTGGATTCGAGCTGAAGCAGTTGAAAAAACTGTAAGGCGCCAGGTTGGGCTGCCCATTTTCGTCCACCGTACTGGCAAATGCAATTGGGCGCGGGGATACCGTTCCCAGTAAATATTGGTGCAACTCAGCCGTCGGTGTTTGTTTTGGATCAATAATTCGCATATCAGCTCTTTCTGAATCTTTGAACACTTGAATTTGAATGAATAACGCAAAAGAAAGCAAGGGGTTACTTATCCAAACGTCGCTTTTACCAAAATTCTTACCTTCTTTGACATTTTTACAAAAGAACCTACAAATCTTATGGATATGAAACGGTTGTCAGTGAAAAACGTTCCTTTTTTGGTCATAGGTATTTTTCTATTGATCATGCTGGGGAAATACGTCTATCAGCTTCCCCGATTTCATCAGGGCGAGATAGCTCCCAATTTTACAGCGAATTTGCTACATGGAGCACCTTTTGAATTGAGTGACCTCAAAGGACGATACGTTTTGCTGGATTTCTGGGGCAGTTGGTGTGGTCCTTGCAGGGCAGAACACCCGGCTCTGGTGGCTTTAAGCCGGGAACTGGAAAACACACCTTTAAAAGATGCAGAGGGCTTTTCCATCGTGAGTATTGCAATTGAATCGGATGAAAACCGCTGGAAGAGGGCGATCGAACAGGATGGTTTGTATTGGTCTTGGCATATTATGGATAAAACGACCAGTTTTCGTTTTTTTAACTCAAAAATAGCGCAGCTATATGGCGTTAAGTCCATTCCTGCCAAGTACCTCATTGATCCAAAGGGAAATATCATTGCTACCAACCCATCTATTGCACAAATACGCCAGCTAATGCTGCCAAGTCCAAACTGACAATTTGGCGCAAAGCGCTGATTGGCAAAGAAATTGATGGTATCAGGTATGATATTTGGAACGAGAAAAAAGAAAAGCATGGATAGCAAAAATAACCTGGAAGAAATCATGGAGAATCCATCGGTTGAAGATCATCCTGAAATAGAGGAAACATCGGCAGAAGTGGATTCGGAACAAGCAGAAAACCAGCAAGATACACCTGATGAGCTAGAGGAGTCTAAGGCACAGGAAGGAGACTCGCATCAACAAATAACTGAATTGAAAGATAAATACTTGCGCCTTTTCGCCGAATTCGATAATTACAAAAAGCGCACCATCAAAGAAAAGCTGGACATGATGAATACGGCGGCACAGGACACACTGACAGCCCTTTTGCCCATTTTGGACGATTTTGACAGGGCGAAGAAAAATGCGGAAATGGCTGGCGCCAAAGAAACTTTCAGCGAAGGGGTCAATTTAGTGTATCAAAAGTTATACGGTGCCTTGCGCCAACGGGGGCTGGAGCCCATGGCTTCTGACGGCGAGCCGTTTGACCCGGAATTTCACGAAGCGGTAACCAAAATACCTGCGCCAACAGAAGAGATGAAGGGCAAAGTAATCGACACCATCGAAAAAGGGTATAAATTAAATGACAAAATCATCCGCTACGCAAAGGTAGTTGTCGGTGAATAAGCGGCATTATGGCAAAGAGAGATTATTACGAGGTACTTGGCGTATCCCGCAACGCCGATAAAGATGAGTTGAAAAAAGCTTATCGCAAATTGGCCTTGCAATATCACCCGGACAAAAACCCCGGTGATAAACAAGCGGAAGAAAAATTCAAAGAAGCTGCCGAGGCTTATGAAGTGCTGGGCGATGAGGACAAGCGCGCCCGCTATGACCGCTATGGCCATGCCGGAGTAGATCCCAGCATGGGTGGCGGTGGTGGCCCTCGTGGTGGTATGACGATGGAGGACATCATGCAGCAGTTTGGCGATATTTTCGGCGACTCTGGCAGTCCCTTTGAAGCCTTTTTTGGCGGTAGCGGACGCGGCAGAACAGCTGGCGGCGGGCAGCGGGGCAGCAATTTGAGGATCAAAGTTGCGTTGAGCCTGGAGGAGATCGCGACAGGGGTTACCAAAAAAATTAAAGTCAAAAAACAAAGCACCTGTGATGTCTGCAATGGATCTGGTGCAAAAGATGCCAGTTCCGTACAAACCTGCTCTACCTGCCGGGGCGCTGGTTATGTTCGTCAGGTGAAAAATACCTTTTTGGGGCAAATGGCGACAACGGTTACCTGCCCTACCTGCAACGGGTCAGGTCAGACGGTCACCTCCAATTGCCCGAAATGCCGGGGTGAAGGGCGCACCTTCATCGAGGAAACCATCGAAATGGAAATCCCGGCTGGTGTGGAAGAAGGGATGCAACTGTCCATGCGCGGTAAAGGGAATGCCGGATTAAAGGGCGGCCCTCCGGGCGATTTGCTCATCAGCATCGAAGAAAAACCGCACGATGACTTGCAGCGCGATGGCATGAATTTGGTACACGAAACGTACCTGAATTTTGTGGACGCGGCCATCGGTACTTCCCTCGAAGTGCCGACAATAGACGGCAAGGTAAAAATCAAAATACCTCCTGGTACCCAATCGGGAAAAATATTCCGCCTCAAAGGCAAGGGCTTGCCCTCCGTGCAAGGCTATGGGGTTGGCGATCAACTCATTCATATCAATGTATGGACGCCTAAGAAACTGAGCGACGAAGAGACGACCCTTTTGGAAAAGCTGCGCAATAGTCCGAACTTTCAACCGCAGCCCGGCAAGTCAGAAAAAGGCTTCTTTGAAAGGATGAAGGATTATTTTAAGTAAGAGTTGGTGGAGCTTGCAGGTGTTAAGTAGCTCATTTAGATTATCCGATACTTTCCATGCATGAAAAGTGTCGAATAATATTGGATAATTACTTGCAAATATATGAGGCTTACTTGTATCTTTTCCTTTCCTGCGACTTTCCACTCTAGAACCGCGAAGCGGTGACAAAATATCAGTGGAAGACTCTATCGGCTAAAATTTTTTTAGCACACTTTGTGCCCTTTGTTTCTTCTTGCCCCCGTCCGTTCCACTGAAGCGTATCGGCATCAGCTCATACCGCCCGGATTGATTCGGTCGGGCGGGCCGGGCAGGCGACTGCATAGGCGGGTGTGGTTCAAAAAAAAGCAATGCTCATTAAAACCACAAAGTCCACAAGAGGACACAAAGGCTTTTTTGTCCCCTTTCCATACTTGCGCTCTTCCATTCCAGCAGACCTTTGAACCGCGAAGCGGTGACAAAACACCAACGAGCGTAATTGCCCTACTTGGGAAATTAATCCTGCCACCCCTTTGGGGTTCTTCCAAGGTTTTATGGAGCTTTTTTGATAACCAAAACGCCTTCCAAAATGAAAATAAGCGAACTTTGAAAGCAATATTTTCTGCTTCAGCATTAAACTTTTTCTACTTAGCCAAGTCCTTATATTAAAACCAGCAAATTGGGTACGATTTTGGCGGCTATAAAGGATGAGGAAATTCTGTCATTATTGTTGCAAAAAGGGGCAACGGCTTTTGAGCGTGGTTTTAGGCTATTGATTGAAAAATACCAGGAACGCCTCTATTGGCACATTCGCCGCCTGGTGCTGGATCATGAGGATGCCAACGATGTGGTACAAAATTGCTTCATCAAAGCGTACAGGGGTATAGAAGGCTTTGAAGGCAAGTCCAGCCTTTATACTTGGCTGTACCGCATCGCTACCAACGAAGCGCTTACCTTTTTGAACAAACAAAAAAAACGCAACGCCGAAGCGCTGGACAGTGGCAATGGCTTTGATTTGACGGCCGATCCTTATTTTGATGGGGACGACCTTCAATTGAAACTGCAACAAGCCTTACAGCAATTGCCGGAAAAACAACGCTTGGTTTTTAACATGCGCTATTTCGATGAAATGCCCTATGGCGACATTTCAGCTGTTTTAGATACTTCGGTAGGGGCGCTAAAGGCATCTTACCACCATGCCGCAAAAAAAATTGAAGCATTTATTCGCGAAAGCGGAGCTTATTAAGGAGCTATGATGGAACAAGAAAAAGATAAAAATATTCAGGAAGAACTCCAGGCCATGGGGTCGTCGCTGGGTAGCCTGAAGCAAGGTACGCCCTTTCAGGTACCCACAGATTATTTCCAGTCACTTCCCGACGATCTGATGCGCCGCATTAGAGCAGAAGCATCGCTTTGGCCAACGGAAGCCCCACAGGCGGCTGCCACCAGTAGGGCTTTTTTACTCCTAAACTGGCTTCAACATTGGAAATACCAATTGGGCATACTGGGGGTTTTAGCAGCAGCTACTATTTATTACTTCCTGCTCCCCGGAGCGGTTGCTACTGCGGCAACGGATGAACTGGCTCAGTTGGAAGCAGCGGAAATTAAACAGTACGTTTCCAATAATATTGACGAATTTAGCATGGAACTACTGCTGGAAGCTGCCATTGTGGAATCAGAAGATGTGCATTCCTTCGATGTTTTGGAAGGTTTAGACGAAAATACACTGGATCAGTTGATGGATGATCTATTGGAGGATATAGACTTGAATGACCTCAATGAAATTTTTTGACCCTTATAAATACAAACAAACATGACCCTTAGATATATCTGCCTCTTTTGGCTTTTATTGCCTATAAGTGGCGCTCTTCTGGCGCAGGATGATTTGCTCCCGGTTGATGTAGATGAGAAAGTTAAAGCTGCCCGCGTCGCTTTCATTACCCAACGCCTGGGCCTGACTTCCAGCGAATCGGAAAAGTTTTGGGCCGTTAACAACGAATACGAAGCGGAGAAAAAAACGCTGGAAGATAAGTATAAGTCGGCTAAATCCATCGAATCTCTTTCCGACAAGGAAGCAGAAGACGCCATCGCAAAACACTTTGAACTGGAACAAAAGTTGCTCGATTTGCGCAAAAAATACTACGAACGTTTCCGCGAAGTTGTTTCTGCCCGGCAGGTGGGGCTTTTTTACAAAGCAGATCGGGAGTTCCGTTTGGAATTGTTGAAAAAAATCCGCGAACGCCAAGCCGGAAATAACCGCGCTCCAGGCAATCGGCCTTTTAGAAATTGAATGAACGGATCATTTTTTCAGTTGGGCTTAAATACACCAGCAGTAGGGTAAGGACTTTGATAAATCGGGAAGTCATTTAAAGAGTATTCATAGAGTGAAACAATCTGCATAGTCATGGCCCGGGCGGTATTTCACCCGGGCTTTTTCTCGTAGAAAACAGGTATGGGCATCCTATCACAGCAGATACACCATTTGTAATTGCAAAAAATAAGAGCGCAATTTGAGGTCAACGCTTTGATTGTCCAAGTCAACGCGCTCGTCTAAAAGCCGATTGAAAGCCATAAAATGCCGGAAATTAACCCCAAAATGAGGCGAAAAATAATACCCCCCACCAAGCAAAAAGCCAATTTCATCGCTATTGAACTGATTCTGATAGTCACTCAAACGCACATCAGTTGGACTTAGGCCACCTAGGAAACGCTCTTCGATCTGAGTTCGGAGTAACCTGGAGAAATAAAAACCGCCCTCCAATTTTACCGTATAAAAGCCAGCATTATTTTTAGCGCTTTTGTAATGGAACAAAAGGGGGACTTCCGCATAGCTCAAATGGATGTTCCTGGCCTTCTTGTTTTGGGCGTTAAAGTCGCTATCAGGACTTGCGCCGCGTTCACTGAAAAGCAACTCTATGACTAGTTCCGTGCGTTTGCTCAACCTGGCCATTCCGCTCAAACCAACGCAGATGCCGGGCTTGCGATAGCCAAATTGATCATCGCCATCAATCTGCGAAAAATTAAGCCCAAGTACGAAGCCAGCATTAAAGCGTTTTGTAGTGATACGGCGTTGAGCCAGCGCATCATGGGTGATCGATAGCATTAGCAATACACACAAAAAGGGTATCCATTTTTTCATAAACCAGTAGGTATAGTTGTCAAGAATAATAAAAGTAGCTTGAAAAAATGAAACCCGTAAATAGAATGTGTCGCCTGTAATCCCATCGCTATATTTTTACGGGTGTTACCAATACCATAAGAGTGTGCATTTTGTGTACACCAAAAGCCCATGAAAATGCATCTTTGTAAGCAATAGAATAAATGTAGTGCTTGGAAATAAGCCAGCGCGATCATCACAAATACTGCGGTCAATAGTTCAAATTCCTTACCTTTGATTCAAAACAAGCCTAAACGAATGAAATACTTTTTCTGTCTGGTCATGGCGGCCAGTTTCCTCATGGGGTGCAGTTCAGAAAATACACCAGCGGCTTTGAAGGCCATTCCGCCAGCTTTTGGAAAACTCAATGATATTGTCATTGTTGCAGACCAACCCTTATGGGATGGTCCTGTGGGAGATTCCATTCGCTATTACTATTCTTCGGCGTATCCCTTATTGCCTCAGCCAGAGCCATTATTTGATTTGCGGCATTTTACCCCTGAAGACCTTAGTACCGAGCGCATGAGGAAAGAACTACGCACCTACATGATTGTTGCCGACCTGAACGATGCCAATTCGCCTACGGCCAAATTGGTTAGGAAAGATTTGGGGGATGAAAAAATCGAAGCTGCCAAAGCAGATGCTTCAGCCAATAGTGTGGTGGGGCTGGACAAATGGGCCAAAGGGCAAATGCTGATTTATCAATATGCTTTTGGAGAAGAACAACTGATTCAGATGCTGATTCAGAATTTTCCCGCCGTTGAGAAGCGGGTACACGAGTTTGACAAGCCTTTGCTGGAAGCTTATGTTTATCTCAATGGCGATAATGCGGAAATCAATCGCACCTTACAGGAGGATTGGAAAATCAGGATGCGGATACCTCGTGAATACAAAATTGCGGTCAATAATGACGAAATCATCTGGGTACGCAATATCCTCGACGAATCCAGCAGCAATATTATTTTGAAAAAAATACCCTATACGGCGCAAAGCCAATTGACCAAGGAAAACATCATCGCTATCCGGGATAGCATTGGCAGGCAATACATTAGTTCCACAACAGCCAACACTTACATGCTGACAAACACCGTTGACCTGCCGGTTATCAGTAGCGCAACTCGCATCAATGGATATTACGCCGTCGATGCCCGGGGTATATGGGAGATCGCCAACGACTACATGGGGGGCGCATTTGTCAGTTACCTGATACTCAATCCGAATACCAACGAACTGATATTTGTAGATGGGTTTTTGCACGCACCCGGACAGGATAAAAGAAATTTTATGCAATACATAGACCACATTATCCACACCATGCGCTTTTAGTGTCCTTAGCAAAAAACAAGGCAATCGTTGTCCAAAATAGCAAATATTTGTACCTTTTGCCCACAATTGTTGTCCGGGCTTTAAATCATAGGGACAAATGATTGCAGGTACATGCGTTTATTCCTCAAACAAAGCAAAGCGGATTCCCTGGCGGATTGGGCGGATGAAGCCTTGATCGCTGCGTTTCAGCAGACGAAAGACAATAGTTTTGCCGGAGAACTGTTCAATCGCTATGTCCACTTGGTGTATGGTGCAGTCCGGCATTATGGCATTGCAATAGAAGATAGCCAGGATATGGTCATGGAAATTTTTGAAAAGGTACTCATTGACTTGGGCGATGAAAAACCACGCTCTTTCAATAATTGGTTGTATATCCTTTGCCGCAATGCCTGTATCTCTCACCTGAGAAAAGAAAAAAGCAGGCTCGAACTAGAAAATTTAGAAAAAAGTGAGGCTGAAGTTATGGAATTTGACCCCCTCCTGCGTCTTTATGAAGAGAATCCGGATGCTATTACGGATCAAGATGTTGAACAAGCTATTTTAAAATTGGAAGATCGTCAAAGAACTTGTATTCATTTATTTTTCTTTGAGCAAAAAAGTTACAAAGAAATCTGTGACCTGACCGGCTACGACCTCAAGCAGGTCAAAAGCCATTTACAAAATGGCAAACGCCGACTGCAAATCATGCTAAAAGAGAAAATTTAGGGCTAAACAACATATGAAAACAATGAGTAAAAAAAGAAACTGCCTGTCTCAGGAAGAGATACGCGCCTATACCCATGATGCTATATCCCCCAAAAAACAGCACGATATAGAAATACATTTGCTCGACTGCGAATTGTGCAATACGGCTGTGGCGTATTTCCAGCAACTGGAATCAGGAGCATATGCAGCCGATGAGCAACAAATTTCAGATGCAAAAGAGGCTATCACCGTACGGAGCAATCCTAAAATAAAGCCGCTCTACAAGCAGGCTATCAATCGCTGGGCAGCCATGCTATTACTGGCCTTGTGTGCGTATGCCGCTTTCCGTTATCAGCAAAACACGCGAACGGAACAATTGGTCAGCGATTACCTCGATGAACTACCCAGCCAAACCATCCTACTGCGCGGCGACAAGGATGCCAATGTGCCGCAAAGTGACGAATTGAGCCTGGCGATGGCTTTTGTGCAGAAGGCGGACTATGAATCGAGCATCCCTCATTTTGAAAACCATCTCGCCCAATTTCCTACAGACTGGCAAAGCCTGCTTTTACTGGGCAAATCTCAATTGCGCAGTGGAAATTACCCCAAAGCTTTAGAAACACTTCGCCTAGTCATTACCGAAGATGAACAAATATTGGAAGAGGCGCATTGGCTTCAGGTGATGGCGCTGCTGCAAATGAATCGGCCAGAGGAAGCCCGCCCCATCCTGCAAATGCTGAGCCAAAACATCAATGGAGCTTTCCAGCAGGAGTCCACCCGCTTGATGGATCGCTTGTATTGAGTTATTACAAAAAAGAGACGAAAAAATTGCGTAGTTAAATGGCTACACGTATATTTGTAGTCAAATGACTACGCAATGAATCTAAGACGAGACGCTTTTCAAGCCATCGCCGACCCCACCAGAAGGGCTATTCTCCTATTGGTTGCCTCACAGTCTATGACGGCGGGGGGCATCGCTTCGCATTTTGATACCGCCAGACCCACCGTTTCCAAGCACTTACAAATACTTACCGAATGCGAATTGCTCGAACAGGAGCAAAACGGCAGGGAAATATACTACCACTTAAATCCCCAAAAGATAAAGGAGATAGCAGACTTCATCGAACCCTTTCGGAGGTTGTGGGAGGAGCGGTTCAATAAACTGGAAAGCATCATGAAAAATTACCAATCCGAAAAATAACGCCGATGGAACGCAAAACAAAAATCCATGCTGAAGGAGGCAAACAGGAAATAGTCATTACCAGGGAGTTTGACTTGCCTCGGGAATGGCTATTTAAAGCGTATATAGAACCCGATATTATAGAACAATGGATGGGGACTAAGGTGCTTAAACTAGAAAATAGAAAGCACGGAAGCTGGCAATTTGAAACGACCGATCCAATGGGAAATAAACATGGATTCAATGGGGTCATTCACGAGTTTAAGCCAAATGAGAAGATCACGCGGACATTTGAAATGAATGATACCTCTTTTCCGGTGCAGTTGGAATTTCTGGAGTTTGAAAAGCTCACCGAAAGCACCAGCCAACTCACAATGCACATCGTTTATAAATCCGTTGCAGACCGAGATCGCATGTTGCAATTGCCCTTTGCGCAGGGTCTCAATATGGCGCACAACCGATTGCAAAATGTTTTTAATCACTTAAAATGACCTATCATGACGAGGAAAAATAAAATCATTTATTGGGTGGCTACCATTTGGCTATCACTAGGGATGGTATCAACAGCGATCGTACAATTAATTGGCGTGGAAGAAGAAATGGACAACTTCATCAAATTGGGCTATCCACTTTATTTGATGACCATCATTGGTCTATGGAAACTTTTAGGAGTAATAGCCATCCTGATACCAAAATTTTCCTTGCTTAAGGAATGGGCTTATGCTGGCTTTTTCTTTGCTATGTCGGGCGCCGCCCTTTCTCATTTAGTCATCGGAGATGAGGCAGCAGCGCTATTTGGGCCTTTGTTGTTACTCGTTTTGACCGTAGTATCCTGGTATTTCAGGCCTGTAGATAGGAAAGTCATTGCCCCAAAACCATCCTTCAACTAAAAAAAGAGAAAACGAGCATGAAAATGAAATTGACTTTGGAACAAAAAGAGGCATTACTCGCTGTTTTGAAAAAGCGCTTTGAAAAAAACAAACAACGCCACGAAGGCTTGGAGTGGGCTGAAGTACTGGCTCGGTTAGAAAAAAACAGCGATAAGTTGTGGTCGCTCCATGAAATGGAGAACACAGGTGGAGAGCCCGATGTGGTGGGCTACGATCAAAATACCGGCGAATACGTGTTTTGCGATTGTTCAGCGGAAAGCCCGAAAGGTCGTAGAAGCCTTTGCTACGACCGGGAAGCGCTGGATGCCCGAAAAGAGCATAAACCAGCCAATAGTGCAGTGGATATGGCTACAGCAATGGGTATTGAGCTGTTGACAGAGGAAGAATATA
This sequence comes from uncultured Saprospirales bacterium, assembly GCA_937864265.1. Classification (GTDB taxonomy): domain Bacteria; phylum Bacteroidota; class Bacteroidia; order Chitinophagales; family Saprospiraceae; genus CALMIR01. The sequence goes on from CALMIR010000161.1 coordinate 45,509, forward strand.
GAAACCTACAGCAACTCGGGAAGTTCGATTTGAAAACATCGAGCTGGGTGAAAACACCTGCGGCTATTAGAAAATTAGGAGGCGCCGTCTTTTGCGACCGCCGCTACGACACGGTTTTTTGGTACCACAACGGGGCGGAATCTTACTATGCAGCCCGAGGGTTTCGCGGATCGCTTAAAATTTAAAAAGGGATAAAACAAAAGGGCAAGCTACTTCCTAAAGCAGCTTGCCCTTTTGGCTATAATAGGATCAAGGAAGGCTTAGGGCCTGTTTAGCGGACTGGCATCAGCTAAAAACAGGCGTACTTCCTGCAAAACATAAACTTCTGCCTTTTTTAGACTATTCCAGTCCATGATTTGTTGCACCTCGCACTTGTATGTTTTCGCCAGCGATTCAATAGAATCGCCTGGTTGAACGATGTACTCTTTCACATGGTACCCAGGATAGAGCAACACCGGATCCAGTTTTTTTCCGCCATTGATCATTTGCAAATAGCCCTTGAATTTTTTCATTTCTTTAGCAGGCAACACCAGCAAATGCCCGGTTTCGCTAGAAGGAATCAGATCATTCTTGAATGCTGGATTGAGTTGCTTCACTAACGCGATGTCTAAATCGGTATGAAAAGCTACATCACCCAAAGAAATGGCGTTGAAAACAGGCGTAACCCGCAGCTGTGTCAATCGGCTATCGGGGTACTCCGGCTGCAAATCGTGGTAATGGTAGTTGGCCGCAATATAAGCAGCAGCGATATAACGCGGCAGGTATTGGCGGGTTTCCAGCGGTAAATGTTCTTTGACTTCTGAATAAGTCCGACAACCAGCCTCTTGTATGGCTTGATTGACCCTTACCGGGCCACAATTGTAAGCGGCCAATACCAGGCGCCAGTCTTTGTATTGGGCATAAAGCCGAGAAAGCAATTCTGCGGCAGCAGCCGAAGCGCGGTAAACATCGAAACGCTCGTCCACCTGACTGTTTACTTTGAGCTTGTACTGCCGGGCAGTAGTAGGTACGAACTGCCACAAACCAGCTGCTCCTGCATGAGAAACAGCGTCGTTTTGGAGTCCAGTTTCGACAATAGGCAAGTACTTAAGCGCATCTGGTAGGTTTTTGAGCTGCAATTCGTGCTCAAACACAGGGAAAAACAGGGAGGTTGCCCCCAGCATTTTTTCCGTTTCTCGATAACCAGTTGCCGCATAGTCTTTGATGTAGTCGGCTATTTCCTGGTCGTAGTAAGGCTTGAATGGAAGGTCGAGAGCTGCAACTCGGGTTTTGATATCGCTCTCCATAGAGGAAGACCATCGGGATTCAGCATTTTCATCGGCTGACAGGGATAATACCGTCAGGTCACCGTTGGCCAATAGCGAAGAAGCTACCAGCACGGCAACTAATGTACATGGGATATTCATTTTAAATCAGTCTTTACCAGGTGTTTGTCTGTTTAATTCACACCACGCAGACATGGGGAAACACCTGATGGATGTCAAAATAATTCTTCTTTTTCTCAGGGATAATGTTCAAAAATTGAGTTCAAAGCTATGCTGTTTTCCCTGAATAACCAACGAATCGGTTTTTTACACCCTTTTTTATACCCCAAATCGGGTAATTTGTTACAACAAAGGACATATTTTCTATTATCTAATAAGTTCCAGCTAACATACACATGACTTTGAATTTGCAATACAACCAAAAAAATAATACCTTTTTTAGGGTATTTGTAAAATTTGTATCGGTATGAACGATAGGGGCGTGGCGAGCAATGAAAAAAGTTAAAGTTTTCTTAAAGTTTTTTATCAATGTGACCTCTACTGCTATTTTGTAGGCTTTTCCTTTTGTTTTTTGCAAGAAAATAGCCCCGTTTTGCGCTGTATTTATTCCCCCAATAGTTTCCTATCTTTGCGCAGAAAATAAAAAACAGCATTATGTTTGGAAATTTGTTGGGCGACATGGAAGAGCGCCAAAAAGAAATGCGCGAAAACCTAAGCACCCTTCGTGTAGAAGGATCATCGGGGGATGGTGCAGTGATGGTTACAGCTAATGCCAACCGGGAAATTATCAATATCCGTTTTGATAAAAGCAAACTCGATTGGGAAGATGCGGAAATGGTGGAAGACCTCCTGATTGCGGCTATCAACGAGGCCTTACAGGCTGCTGCTGAAAAAGAGGCAGAAGAGGCGCAGAACCTGATGAAAGACATGCTGCCCCCAGGTTTCGGAGACCTCTCCGACCTTTTCGGCTAAAACATATCGTTCTTTGACTATAGGTGTGCTCAAAGAACTACAATCTAAAATATCGAAACTCAAACGACGTTAATTACCTGATATGATATGCATCGATCAGAGTGTTGACTCTTTCCTTTCAAAACGATTCTTTCCCATGAAGCATTTTTTTCTTATTCTAATGCTAATCAGCAGTTTCCAGGCATTTGCTCAAACAACAGTTGGCCTTGTAGCTTATTATTCTTTCAACGGAAACTTCAGTGATGTAAGTGGAAACACCGCCAATACGGGAACACCAATCGGAGAACCCTCTTTTGATTGCGGGGTGGATGGCGATGCCCTGCTGCTGGATGGAGGCAATGATGAAGTGATCGTTTTGGGCGGGCCTTTAAATGACGAATTCGACACCGAAGATATTTCTATCAGTTTTTATTTCAAGCCATTGAGCGTCAATGGGAGAGAATACCTGCTTTCCAAAAGAAGCCCTAACTGTTTTGGAGGCAACGAGTTTTATGTGCGCTATTTCCCGGAAAGCCGGACCATTGAGGTTACCTTCCTGGAAACGTTTAACCAATTTGCCACCGCTTTTCACATCATAGACAATACCGATTGCTGGCAACACATCACCATCATACGCGAGAGTACACAAGTGCGCCTGTATGTTAATGGTGAACAAGAAGATGTCAAAGGCACCGCCAACCGGATCAATGTATTTAATGATGGGGATTTTACCATTGGGAACAGCGATTGCCGGAGCTCTCAGGAATCGGCATTCAATGGCCTGATCGACGAACTGCGGGTTTATAACCGCGCCTTAGATGCCCGTGAGGTAAGGGAACTATACGATGCCCCGGATAAAATCGAAAAGCAAAGTCCCATCGTAAATGTGTTTTTGGGCAATTCCATCGATATGAATATTACCCATACCTGTGCCACGGCCTTTAGCTGGTCGCCTGTTAATGGCGTATCCGATGCCAGTAGCGCGACTCCTACCATTACCCCTGCTGTAAAAGGGGAGCAACCCTATACCTTGTCTTTTATCGACCCCATTGGCGCTTGCGTGGCTGAAGATGTCATTATCCTGAATGTCATTGATCCGGACGATTTGGATTGTAACGCCATATTTTTACCACGGGCCTTTACTCCCAATGACGATGGTTTGAACGATATGTATGGAATTAGCAACCCTTTTGCTGTGGAAAAATTGATCACTTTTGATATTTTTGACCGATGGGGTAATATTGTTTTTTCTTCGACCGACCCTTTTAGCCAATGGGATGGTTACTACAAGGGACAAAAAGTCAACCCCGGTGTGATGTATTACCGCCTCCATATCGAATGCAATGGCGAGGAAGAAGTGCTGACTGGAAACATCAATATTTTGAGATGAGCAACCATAATACATAAATGATCATGGAATTGAGACCTTTGCACGCCTGTTTGATTGTATTTGTCATGCTGTTAGGGTGTACCCCGAAAACGACAGAAGAAGCTTCCAATGCTGGAACGACAACGCCAACTACGCCAATACCTCCGGCTTCGGTAGAACAACTCAGCCCTTGTACCAAATTCATCGATATTCCCAACGGCGAAGAAATAGAAACGGAATATGTGTTGTACCGCGACTTTTTGAGGGCGGGCGATTGGAACGAGGCTTTCAAGAAATGGCGGATTGTGTATGCCAAAGCGCCAGCAGCAGATGGGGTCAGAAATACAGTTTATTCTGATGGCATCGGTTTTTACGAACACCTGATCAGCCAAACGCAGGATTCCGTTCTGATTGATACTTATGTAGATACTATCTTTACGATATACGATGAGATACAGCGTTGCTATGCTGAAGGCGGCTATGTGCCAGCTCGTAAGGCATTCGACCTGTACTACAAATATCCCCACCGATCCACAAAATTGGAGATGTATCAACTCTTTAAAGAAGCCATTGACTTGGATGGCGTAAACACTTACGATTTTGTGCTGAACCCTTTTTCTGCCTTATTGGTCGATCTGTACGATAGTGGCGATATCACTAAGGAAGAAGCTTATCAATACCAGGAACAGATCCGCTTGGTATTGGACAATGGCCTAAAAACCTGCAAAGGGAAAGCCTGCGAACGCTGGGAGATCATCAACGGTTACGCGCCTGTTCGTTTAGAGTATTTTGAAACAGTGGAAGGCTTTTACCCCTGCGAATATTACATGGAAAAGTATTATCCAGAATTTGAAGCCAACCCCACCGACTGCGATGTGGTGCGTACCGTATATAGCCGCATCAAATGGGGGGGCTGCTCGGAATCGGAGGAGCGTTTCAGAAACCTCATTCGGATTGGCAATGAAAACTGCCGCCCCGAACCAGGGCCAGCCGAAATAGCCTATATCCTGCTGAAAGAAGCCAAATACCGGGAGTCCATTGAGGCATTTGAAAAAGCGATTGAGGCAGAAGAAAGTGCGGATAAAAAAGCCCAATATACCCTGACCATAGCCAAAATATACCATGCTCACCTGCGCAACTTTTCCCAGGCGCGTTCATGGGCTTTAAAAGCAGCCGATATGCGTCCCAACTGGGGTGATCCCTATCTGTTGATTGGTCGCCTATACGCTTCCAGCGGCCCCTTGTGCGGCCCTGGCCGGGGTTGGGACAGCCAGGTAGTGACCTGGGTAGCCATCGACATGTGGAATAAGGCCAAACAAGTAGATTCCGCAGCTGCCTACGAAGCCAATAAATTCATCAACCAGTATTCCCAGTATATGCCCAATCGAGAAGACGTTTTTATCCGCAACCTAAAAGCTGGCGATAGCTACTACATCGGCTGCTGGATACAGCGCTCTACCACGATTCGGACTTCGGATTAAAAAAAAAACAACTACATGTCAAGTCTATTGGAAAGAGCAGCAGGCAAATGCGAGTTATGCAGCCAAACTGCTGCCCTTGAAGTCTATGTCATCCCTGCCACAAGCTTATCTACTGACGAGCGCTCCATCGTTATTTGTGGGGAATGCCTGACACACCTGGACAACCCCAGTGCATTGGATCCTCAGCATTGGGAAGGGTTGCAGGATGCTGCTTGGAGTCCATACCCGGCAGTACAGGCCGCCACTTACCGCATCTTGCAGCAAATCAGTGCACAATTGCCATGGGCCGCCAACTTGATGGAAATGATCTATCTGGACGACGCCTGGCTGGCTGCTGAAGAGCCAGCCCCTCTAGTGCATACCGATTCCAATGGGCATATCTTGCAGAACGGCGATTCCGTTACCCTCATCCAGGATTTGAATGTAAAAGGAGCTACTTTCACCGCCAAGCGCGGTACTGCGGTGCGCCGTATCCGTTTGGTGCAGGATAATCCCGAACAGATTGAAGGGAAGGTGAATGAACAAATGATTGTCATTTTGACAAAATACGTGAAGAAAATGGCGGAGTGAATGCTGCCCCGTGTTATAGCTTTGTTAAACTGTTCTGCTTAAGTCGTTTTGTCAAAACCATCACCAAAAAAGCTTGTTTTCATGTACGTACACCCTACCATGCTGACAACTTGACTTGGCCTATGCAACAATTCACGAAGCTTTATCTGTTGGTTTCACTGATCCTTTTTGTCGCCTGCCAACCGGGCGCTACTTCCAATGCCCAAGAATCAGAAACGAACGCCCAAAGCCAGGATACCATACCTAAGGCGGCTATTCCTTTGCTGGCAGACTTTGCCGATTTCGAACCCCTGCTTCACCGCCAATCGGATACTTTGTACGTAGTGAATTTTTGGGCCACTTGGTGCAAGCCCTGTGTGGAGGAATTGCCCTATTTCGAGCAAATTACACAGGATTTTGCCGGAGAGAAAGTAAAGGTGGTGTTGGTAAGCCTGGATTTTCCCAATCAAATCGAAAGCAAATTGATCCCCTTTGTGGAAAAAAATAATTTACAATCGGAAGTAGTGGTCTTATTAGATGGCCGTTATAACGATTGGATCGACAAGGTTTCTCCAGAATGGTCGGGCGCTATTCCTGCCACCCTGATTTACCGGCAGAATCAGCGGCAGTTTGCCGGTTCCAAATTCGCCTCTTACGAGGAATTGAAGTCACTGATTACCTCATTACTATAAAAATTGCCATAAAAGCCACTCACCATAAAGCCACCCGTCGCATAGCGCTCGGGTATCTATTCAATCATTCATAGATTAAATCGCAAGACTTATGAATCGGATTTCCATTTTTCTTTTTGTTGCACTCGCGGCCATTTTTACAGCTTGCAGCCAACGTGTATCCAATGCTGAAACCCAATCGAGCAATGAAGCTACTCCTGCTACTCAGCCGGAAGCCCAAACGGTGGCCTTAAAATCGGGTATTAGCGTAGGGGATAAAGCCCCTGACTTTGAGCTTAAAGCTACAGATGGCCAAACGTATTCTTTTGCTTCCATCAAAGATGCAAATGGCAACACACCAAAAGGCTATATTGTGGTTTTTACCTGCAATACCTGCCCCTATGCCGTTGCCAGCGAGCAGCGGATCATTGACCTACACAACAAATACGCACCTAAGGGCTATCCTGTGGTAGCCATCCAGCCCAATGACCCTGCCGTGCAGCCCGGCGATAGCTTTGAGGCTATGAAGGAGCGAGCTAAGGAGTCGAATTTCCCCTTTGTTTACCTCTTTGATGAAGGCCAGGAAGTATATCCACAGTACGGTGCCACCAAAACGCCAGAAGTTTACTTGGTAGAAGCAAAGACCATGATTGTTCGTTACCACGGCGCTATTGACGATAGCGTTCGCGATGCCAATGCGGTGAAAGAGAAATTTTTGGAGAATGCCATTGAGGCAATTGAAAAAGGCCAGGATCCGCAGCCCGCTACAACAAAGGCTGTAGGCTGTGGCATCAAGACGGCATAATGTCCTTTGCGTTACAAAAACGTTAAAAATATCCCAAATGGGTATCTTTTTGGAACTGAACGTAATAAAAAAGAGTTGGATATAGTTACCAATAAGTAATTTTGGTCGTCTTATTATTCATGAGATTATGATTTGTTATTAGCTGAGGCTCCGTCCTATGACGGAGCTTTTTTTATTTTTCCTCAATCCGATCCTTCAATCGGATCGTATAATCGTTCATCGTAGCCCAGATAGCGATTTGTTGGGTTTGGTAATCTATCAACACTTGTCCGAGCCGGAAAAAATTCACACCCAAAAAACCATCGATCTGAATATCGTAGCTTCGCATACCGTCCAGGTTACAAAATCCGACCTTCCCGAATCGCAGGGTGAACATTTCCTGCGTTTCCAGTTCTCGCATAATAAAGTAAAATGAACGATGATATTGGTCAGACCCACCCAATAGAGAAAAGTGTCTTTTTGCCACTGCATCGTGGCGCAATTTTCGCTCCAGCCGATCGGATAACAAATCCATCATAGCGCCCGAATCAAGGCCCAAGCGCAGGTCTTCCAACGGTGCTATATCCACCGATAGGACGGGCAGGTGGCCTTCCATTTCAAACTGATGCTGCAAATGGGGGGGCTTTTCAAAAAAGCTTTGAAAAGATTCATAATTTTTTCCAATGATCATTTTCCGGTGCTCATAATCCATCCAAAGGGTAGCATTTTTAAAAACCTCCTGACCAATAATGCCTAGTAGTGTCACGTCTAAAGCAGCTTCGATGCTTTCCATGGGTACACATGGCGTGTGGTATTTTTCCCGTTTGATGTTGTTCCAACAAAATTGTTTTACAAAGCTGAAACCATAATTCCAGCCCAGCCCATTGGTATCGAAATAAGGGTCTTCAGACTTTATGCCATGTTGTGGTGGAAAGTAGTAATCGTTGAGAATTAACTCAGAAGCCCCTGTATCGAAAAGGAAATAACCCGTCAGGTCATTGACATTGGCTTCCACCAGAATTAGCTTAGATTGAACCACAAACTCGAACTCTGACCAATCGGAAGAAAGTTCATAAGTAGTATTCCCGCTGAGAAAGGCCGGAAATAAGCATAGCCAGTGAATGGATGCACGAAGAGTAGCCATTTTGCCCGGTTTTAGGATGTTCAATCGCAGGCTCTAAATTAAATAAAATGCGCTTGAAATTTTTAGCAGGGGCTTAGAAAATTGTAAGAAACAAAAATTTAAACTATTGGTAATCGGTAGCCTGTCTTTTATTCCATCAAAAGAATGGTACATTTGCGCCCGATAAAAGCTCGTATGAAAAAGCCGTATTTCGTTATAGATTTCGATAGTACGTTTACTCGTGTAGAGGCGCTGGATGTTTTGGTGGACATTGCGCTGGCCAATGCCCCGGAACGCGAAGCCGTGATGGAGCAAATCCAACACATTACCCGTTTGGGGATGGAAGGTCTGATCGATTTTAGAAATTCGCTGGTACAACGCCTGACCTTGCTGAAAGCCCACCGAAACGATATTTTAGAGCTAGCGGAGCGACTAAAGAAGCAGGTTTCGCCTTCTTTTTTGCGCAATCAACCCCACCTGACCGCTTTGAAGGAGAATGTGTTTGTGGTCTCTAATGGATTTACAGATTTTATCGTACCTGTGATTGCCGAATACGGATTGTTGCCGGAAAATGTTTTTGCCAATCAGTTTATTTACAATGAGGAGGGCTATGTGAGTGGCTTTAACACAGACAACCCCTTATCGCGCAGCGGCGGCAAATCGGTCGTCATTCGAGATATGAATCTCAAGGGCGACGTGTTTGTCATAGGCGATGGCGCCAATGACTTGGAAATCCGAAAGGCGGGCTATGCCAATAAGTTTTATCTCTTTACAGAAAATATAGAGCGCGAAACCGTCAAAGCGGAAGCAGACCACATTGCGCCCAATTTTGATGAAATTTTATATCAATTGAAGATGGATCGTTCCTTATCTTATCCTAAAAATCGCATCAAAGTGCTTTTGCTGGAAGGCGTTCACCGCAAAGCTGTTCATTTATTAGAACAAGAAGGTTATCAGGTGGAATACCTGGAGCAGGCGCTGAGCGAAGAGGAGTTGCTGGAAAAGATCGAAAATGTCAATATCCTCGGCATTCGCTCTAAAACCAAAGTAACCGAAAAGGTAGTAGCTAAGGCCAAACGCCTGATCAGTATTGGGGCATTTTGCATCGGCACCAACCAAATAGACCTGAAAGCTTGCAACCAACATGGCGTGGCCGTGTTCAATGCGCCGTACAGCAATACCCGCTCGGTAGTAGAGTTGGCCATCGCTGAAATCATCCTGTTGGTGCGCAATTTACCCGACAAAATCCGGGGCATGCACGATGGCCGATGGGAAAAATCGGCCAAAAATGCGCGGGAAGTGCGCGGAAAAAAGCTGGGCATAGTGGGCTATGGCAGCATCGGATCGCAGCTTTCTGTCTTGGCAGAAGCCATGGGCTTGGAAGTGTATTTTTTCGATATTGTTGACAAACTGGCTCTGGGTAATGCCCGTAAATGCAATAGCTTGAAAGAATTGCTCGAAACCGTGGACATCGTTACCTTGCACATAGATGGCCGCCCGGAAAACAACAACCTTTTCGGCGCTGCCGAATTCGAAGCCATGAAGCCCGGAGCGATTTTCATCAACCTGGCCCGTGGTAAGGTAGTCGATATTCCTGCCTTGAAAGCAGCAGTAGCATCCGGTAAGCTTGGTGGCTGTTCAATTGATGTATTTCCAAAAGAGCCTAAAAGTAACAACGAGCCTTTCGAGTCGGAACTTCGTGGCCTGCCTAACACCATCCTCACCCCCCATATTGGTGGCAGTACCCTAGAAGCCCAGGAAAATATCGGTGAATTTGTGCCCAACAAAATCATCCAATACATCAATTCTGGCACCACTACGGGCAGCGTCAACCTGCCCAATGTACAACTGCAAACCGTACAAAACGCCCATCGCCTCCTTCACATCCACCACAACGTACCCGGTGTAATGGCTCAAATCAGCCGCATCATGAGCGAGCACGAGGTGAACATATTAGGCCAATACCTGAAAACAAACGAGGAAATCGGCTATGTGATCACCGATGTGGATAAGGAGTACAGCGAAGAAGTGATCCAGGAACTGAAAAAAATTGAGGCCACCATTTGGTTTCGGGTATTGTATTAGGCGCATGTTTATCTGGTAAGCTATAGCCTTACAAAAGCCATTTTGAACGAATTAACGTAGTTTTATTCAAAATTATTCAAATATGCTGGTTTACAATTACTTCTGGCGAACTTATGACCAGCAGGAGCTTGATTGGGTGGAAGACCGAGGTGGAAACTTGTATGGCTACGATTACTTGACCCGACAAAAATAAAAAAGGCTTATATGTAGGTCAAAAAAAAGAT
>CALMIR010000162.1 GCA_937864265.1 uncultured Saprospirales bacterium
AATCTTTTTTTTGACCTACATATAAGCCTTTTTTATTTTTGTCGGGTCAAGTAGTGATTTGTATAGCATCTGTAAAAAATTAAATTTGCGGCCTATTGATTTAACGATACCGCTAGCTAAATTTATTAAATCCTCATTTCAATAATATCAATCTTTATGAAAACTCAAAAAAACCTTGTACTGCTTGCACTCCTGACATTAAACCTCTGTTTTTTTTCCAACTGCAACACCGAAGACGATGCAAGTCCTGATGCCCAAGGACAAATGTCGGCTACAGTAGATGGCGAAGCCTGGGAATCCGAAATGGCCTCCGCCAGCTATCTGCAGGGGCGCTTGGGCCTTGTGGGTATTGCATCGGATGGCTCTTCGATTATATTTAGCCTGGATGGTTTTGGCGTCGGCCAATACAACTCATCTGAAGGTTCACTCAATGCGCTTACCTGGCAGGAAACTAGCGGCGGCTTGGCGTACATTACTACCTGGGAAAACGCCTCCGGCCAGGTCAATATCGAGAGCATCAATGAAACAGATTCGCTGCTATCCGGCACCTTCCAGTTCACAGGCATTTTACCTACTACAGGTGCTACGGTTGAAGTCAGCGACGGCATATTCAACAACATCAAATACACTGCGGAAACCACAGTTGTAGGCGATAATTTTTTAAAAGTGAAAATTGACGGGGCGCTTTGGGAAGCCCAGCAGGTAGCCGGATTTGTGGTTTCAGGTAAAATCAACCTGGCCGCCACCAGCGCAGATGCCTCCAAGACTGTCGGGCTGTACATCCCCGAAACGGCAACGGCTGGCACCTACGATCTGGGCAATCCCCTCCTTGCGGATTATGGCGCTCAGTACAATGCCGATAGCCAGACTTTCCTGGTAGCTACCTCAGGTACACTGAAAATCACCAGCCACGACCGTACCAACAAAATCATAGAAGGTACCTTTAGTTTTGAAGCCGCTGAATTTGTAGGCTCTGCCGCTGCTTCGCTGACAGAAGGTAGCTTTTACCTGGCGTATTGAGTTGTTATTCTGGTTTTAGGCAAACTAGATCTAGGTGGGGTTTATAGTTTACCACGCCTTCCGTGTGGCGCGGCACACGCCATTGGCGTGGTAAACTTGAAACCACCCGTCTGAGCCGCTTGCCCGAATGATCCCGCGAAAAACGCGGGAGAAGACGGGGCAGGAAAACTAGAAACTCCTGAAACCAAAAACGTATCCCCCCTTCCGATCCAAAAATCTATTGTATTAAATCTGACACCAAATGACAGCTTGGTGAACGGGGATACCATGCCTTAATACAGCATGTAAAGCCCTAAATCACAACCTCTAATTTTTTAACACATAAATTTATAACCATGAAAAAATCAAATCTAACCCTAATTATTATGTTAATGTCCTTACTTCTAAAAGGACAGGTTGAATTCTGTTATGATTTTAATGACGGAATTCCAGCCGGTCAAACAACAACTTTAGATAACTGGATTGGAGTCTTAGGCTCTATGCAGTATTCGAATGCAGGAAGCATAGCTGGAAGTAGTGATTACTATTTAAGAGCTTATGACGCTGCTGGTGGTTCATTTATTTACAACACCTTAGATTACCAGGGAAACTGGATAAATCAAGAAAACTCAGAAGATTGCTTTTGTTACGACTTCATTATGATTAATAATGGAACAGGTTTACCTAATACGCCAAACACTTTACAAATATTCCAAGGTGCAAACCCCACCACAGCAACATTGAGGGCTGTTTTTCAAACTACTATAGCGCTTCAGCAAGGTGACCCTTGGGTTAGGATTTGCCCACCAGTTAGTTTAGCAAATCCCGATGGCAGCTTGCCTTCCAACGCTGAAGGACAATGGGTAATGGTAGTTGGTACTCCTGCTGATTGGAATACCTTAATCACTAATGTAAGTGGCGTCCAATTCGGCCTGGATATTCCAGGGGGAGGTCCAACTGAGATTTATGGCTACGATAATATCTGTTTAGAGAACTGCGAAAGCGAATGCGGTGCCATCATCAACGATTCCATACCCGGCTATTCCTGCGAACTGCCCGGTCAGAGCTTCAACTACAGTTTCAATTTTGAAAACGCGACGCCCTACAACGTCACCTCCGTCGTGATCAATGGTATCACACCTGCGGGAACGACCATCAGTCCGCAGTTTTTCAACTATTACTTTAGCCCCATTCCGGCCAATGGCGGGGTGTCGCCTACCGAAACAGTGACCATACAATTGCCCGGCCCCATTACTGCCCCGACTACGGTGTGCTTTGATGTCATTTACCTCACCGATACCACCGAGTGTTGCCACTACGAACATTGCATCACCCTGGAACCAGTCGATCCCTGCGAATTGGTCGAGGTACAAGCCCTCGAAACGGAGGTGGACTGTTGCTACGAAATTGGGCTGATCAACAATTTCTGTCCAGATTATTTCACTGGCATTCAAACCGAGTTGCTCACGCCGGGGGTTTCATTCGATGCTTATGGCGGCACGGGCTGGACAGCCACGCCAAACGGAGATGAAAGCATCATTGACTGGACACAGACAGGTGCGCTGCCACTCGGTGCATTGAACAACATCGGCTTCTGCTTCAAAGATGTCCTCAGTGCCACCCAAGTACCGCAGCAGGTGGCCGTGCATTGGCTGGCGCTAGATGCCAATGGCGAACAAGTGATTGTGTGCAGCGATACCCTTGAATTTAACTGCGAGCCTTGTTTGAGCATCACCGGCGAAGTACTTTGCGACGATAACGGCGGCTACGTGTATAATTTCACTATCACCAACAACGACCCCACCCACACAGCCTCCCTCATCGTTTTTGAATCGCATACAGCTGGGGTTAGCTTTGTGCCTGCATCTATTCCGGTGACGTTGGCTCCAAACGGAAGTTACAGCGGCAGTGTGGTCATTACGGGCGGTACACCCGGGCAAATGGTTGAGTTCAAGGTGCTTTTGTTCGACCCATCGGGTTGGTGCTGCCATTTGGACGATGTGATGATCACACTGCCCGATTGCAATATTGATCCCGATCCTTGTGATTGCGGCGATCAGGAAGAATTCAACCAAGCTGTACAAGCTGGATTTAGCGCTGACCGGGACTGCGCTACTGGAATTGCGATGTTGATTGCCAATGCATTAGAAAGTTGCGACCAGGTCAGTTGGCGGGTCACCAATACAGAAACTAATGAAACAATTACCGGAGTAACAGACGGGGTAACGCCTTTCTTCTTCGATTTTATGGGTAGTGTGACTTATCAGGTTCGAATGGTGGTAACACGTTTGGACGCACAAGGCCTGAATTGCTTCCCCGGCGTTAATGCTGTTTTCACAGGCACTACCGTTTTTGATTGTCTTGGCCCGATCAGCCCAGGCCCAGTTTCGGGTATCCTGCTTCGCCCTATTCCGGCCAAGGAAGACATCAGTGTTTACGCTCCCGAAGACGGTTTATACCAACTGATTATATACAACACCAATGGACAGAAGATTCAACAATTCCCAGCAGAATTGTATCGCAAGCAAGGCTTTAATATGTCCATCAGCGAGCTTCCAGCAGGCTTGTATCTGCTGCAACTGGAACACGACAACGGTATGCTGTACCAGGAGAAGTTCGTGAAAATGGACTGAGTTACTTTAGAGGGGGCGGCGAGGGTCGCCTCCTCATTTTTTTTCGTACGTAACTTTACTTTTTTTTCACTCCAAATACACGCCGGGCATTCGATGTAAAACCTTTATTTTGAGCCAAGTGTCGGCCTTATTCGCACAGTCGCACCGATAACCCTATTAAGCTGTGAAAAATTTCCCATCTCTGCTGTGAGGGAATTCATTTTTCAGCAGTCGTATTTCATTAGCATTTCCAAAATTTGAAAACTACTCAAACCCTACTTCAGACACTTTACATTTCCTCCAACACCCAATCCTCCCAATTGCGCTCCTCGTTGGAAAAATTGATGCCCACTAGGAAGACCTTTTTGGAGCTATGGGCGTAGGGTGCGGTGTAGGTGTTGCTTTTGATCTGCGCCAAAGCCTCCTCAGCACTGCCATCCATCTTGAACTCCATGATGTAAATGTAGTGTTCTGTAGTGACAATAAGGTCAAGACGGCCTTTGTGGTGGGCCAGTTCGGCTTGTACGAATATATCCATGTAAGCCGTAATGAGGTACATAATAGCATGGAAATAGCCCTCCCACATCTGCAGCAATTCCGCTTCCGTTTTGTATTGCTTGGGCGGCTGCCAGTTGTATTTCAGGTCGGAGAGGATGACTTTCAAATGATTCATAAACAAAGTAAAATCACCTTGTTCTAGCCCCTCCTGCATGTGAATGAGTGCATTACTTACCACTGAGGCAGACCGAAAAGTAAATGCCTCTACCAGGTTGTGCATCATGGAGTGCCGTACTTCTTCATTTGGATACCCAAGTACAAAAGTTCTAATCATTCCTCTATAAATGACTTCCCTAATGGTCAGGTAACCTGTTTGAAACAACAGCCCTGTCATGTGGATATCACTCAACGAAAATTTTTCCAGAAACGCCTCACTTACTTTGACCTCCTCGAATTCTTGCGGAGAAATACCCTTATCGCGAATGGTTTCTACCAAAAACGTGGGTGTACCGGTAGCAAACCAATAGTTGGATAATTCGCGGTTTAGGAAAAAGCTCAATAAAGAAAAAGGATTATACAAACGAGTTTCTCCATCAAAAGAATAACCATTGTACCATATTTTTATTTGTTTGAGCAACTCCCCTTCAGCCATATTAAACTTGGCCGCCGTAGCTTCAATATGTGCTTGAAAATTAAAAAGAAGTTCTTCCTGAGTGATGCCCAATAAATCGGAACTCAGGGTATGAATACTCAAATCCGTGAGGTTATTCAGATCCGAAAACAAGCTCACTTTGCTGAATTTAGATACTCCTGTAATGAACAGGAAGCGCAAGTGGCCTTCGGCTTCCAATCCTTTAAGTGGACCAAAAAATTGGCGGAGCACGCGCTGGTTGGCCTCGGCTTTTTCTATTTCCGTCAGAAAATCTATGATAGGCTTGTCATACTCGTCTATAAGCAGCACCACAGGGCGGCCTGCCTTCTCGGCGATGTTTTGTACCAGCGTCTTGAACTGCGTAGCTATGGAAGTCATTTCCATCGCCACGCTATAATCATCGGCGTAAGCTTGCAGTACACCGCTGAGTTCCTCTTCCAGTTTTCGGGTTTTCAAACCAAAATCCGCAAAATTGAATTGCAATACCGGGTAAGCCGGAAAATCATAATCGCTGTGCTGCCCGATCCACAGGTCTTTGAACAATTCCCGCTTGCCGAGGAACAAATGCCGCAACAAAGACACCAACAGCGACTTCCCAAAACGACGCGGACGAGACAGGAAATAAAGCCGCCCTTGCCGCAACAATTCATACACCTGTCGAGTCTTGTCCACATACAGCAAGTCTTCCTGGATGATGGCTTCGAAATTCTGCCTGCCTATGGGTAGTATTTTCATGCGCGTACTTGGATGCTTAATACAAAGATAGGGGTTTTTGTAAGATTTTTGTAGCCTTGTCTTTAGGCTTTCATACCCCCCATTTCCTCCAATACCCAATCCTCTCAATTGCGCTTCTCGTTGGAAAAATTGATGCCCACAAGGAAGACCTTTTTGGAGCTATGGGCGTAAGGTGCGGTTTAGTCGTTGCTTTTGATCTGCGCCAAAGCCTCCTCAGCACAGCCATCCATCTTGAACTCCATGATGTAAATGTAGTGTTCTGTAGTGACAATAAGGTCAAGGCGACCTTGGTGGTGGGCCAGTTCGGCTTGTACGAATATATCTATGTAAGCACTGGGCTATTTTAAAGCACTGGACAGCCCTCTGCCCGATCAATCCTCTCCCTCGCCCGCACCTGCCATGCGAACCACCACCGGCTGGAATGTGCCGATAATATCCACGAGGTCAGATTGTGCCGCCATCACGGCATGAATATCTTTATAAGCCATCGGCGCTTCATCCAGACCGCCACCGATAAGGCTGACATGATGCTGCCGCAAATGTTCTTTCAATAGCTTTTCTGTCAGGCTCTTCTTGGCAGCACCACGGGAAAGGACTCTGCCTGCACCATGTGAAGCAGAGTTAAGCGAACCGATATGACCGCGCCCTTGCACAATATAGCCCGGTGCTGTCATAGAGCCTGGAATGACTCCCAATACCCCTTTTCCGGCAGGGGTTGCGCCTTTGCGATGCACAATCACTTCCCGGCCATCGGCGAGCTGTTCTTTCCAGGCAAAATTGTGGTGGTTTTCTACCCGGGCTATCGCTTTTTCACCCAGCGCCTTGGCCAATCGACGGTGGATGTGGTCGTGGCAAGCTGTCGCATAATCTCCTGCCAGGTTCATCGCCGACCAGTATTCATGTCCGGCTTGACTGTCCAGCATCAACCAGGCCAAGTGGCTGGCTTCTTTCGGCAGTTGGGATTGTTTCATTGCAATACTGGTATAGTATTGGGCTATTTTTGCACCTAAGCCTCTTGAACCGGAATGAGATAATACGGCCAGGTAGTCTCCAGTAGGAATGCCCAAGCTGTTGTTCGCATCGCTGATGGTACTTTTCCCGAATTCTACGAAATGGTTGCCTCCACCCGAAGAGCCGATTTGCTTCCAAGCTTTGTCGCGGTTGTCACGAGCTATTTTGAGGTACCTGAAAGCGTCTTGCTCAAAAATCGGATCGTCCAAGGGACGGTCAAATGCTTGTTGGCCAAAACGCGTGTGCGCCTGCAACAAGCCCGCAAAAAAATCGCGCTTTTCCAGCAAATGTTGAACGGGCAAGTCAAACAAACTTAGGCACATCCGGCAGCCTATATCTACCCCAACACCATAAGGGATAACGCTCTTTTCTGTAGCCAACACTCCGCCAATGGGCAGTCCGTATCCCTGGTGGGCATCCGGCATCAGGGCACCTTCCACGGCTATGGGTAGTCGCATAGCCAGGTACATTTGGTTCATCGCACCTGCCTCGATGTGTTCCTGACCAAAAACAGCAAAGGGTTTTGTTTTCGCATGCAGTTGAACAGCGCCCCCCCCTTCTGCCAAGCCTTGCTCATTCAGTAAGGCCTGTGCAATGCGCTCCCAACCTGCTGTCGCTTTAAAGTCGGCAGGGCGAGCCAATACCTGCTCCAGCATGGCCAATACCCATTCGTGTGGCTGTCGCCGAAAATGCTCATACACCACATTGATGGCTAGACTACTTAGCTTTCCTTTCGGAAAACCCAACTTCTGAAGTTCCTTATTGCGTAATTTTAACTTTGCCATTGCTCCATGTGCTATTCGATTGCAGATTACATTTTTGAAAGGTAAATAGTTCCAGCCCTGTCTTTATTAGCCTGAAATACCCGGTGATACAGCAGCATTTATAGTTCTTTGACGTACCCCCAACAGCGATTTCCCTTTTAGAAGGGTCTGATTAATAGGAAGCTGTTGATTTTCAGCCATGAGAAAAGTACACATCAGATATTTGGCCTGCTTCGCGCTGTGTTTTTGTTTGACCTGTCCTAAGGGTCAGTCCCAGCTTATTGCCTCTGCTGAAAATATAGTGCCCAATCCGGGCTTCGAAGCTTACCGCAGCCATCCCATCGGCTGGTTTTACAATGGCAAGCATTTCACGGAAGTGATGAAATACTGGCATTCCCCGACTTCGGCGTCCCCCGACGTTTTTGGGCCCCAAGTGCAGGTGCCTCAACCCTGGGCAGAAAAAGGATTTGGCAATCGGGTACCCTACCAAGGCGAAACGATGGTAGGTATTACCGTTTATGGTTGTGAAGAAGGGAAACCCCATTGTCGAGAATACCTACAAGTTCAGTTGATCGAACCATTGGTAGTGGGTCAACAATACTATGTCGAATTCTGGGCTTCGCCTTTAGATAAAAGTATTGAAATCAATGAGTTAGGCGCTAGTTTTTTGCTAGAAGCTGCCTCCAGTCTAACAGATGGCCCACTTCCTTTGACACCGCAAATCTTTTCCAATAGCAGAATTGGCGGCCACAGAAAACATTGGCATAAAATTTCAGGTTATTTTGAGGCAACCGAGGCAGCCGACTTCCTCATCATCGGCAATTTCTTACCGGATAGTTTAACCACTACTTATTCCAACTACGACAACCATTACCCTTTTGCCTACTATTATATCGATGCTGTATTGGTACGCAAAGAACCCCCACTTTTACCCATCCCCATCGATGAAGACGATTTGAGTCTGATTGAATTGGAAAAAGGAAAAACCATACGGCTAAAAAACATTTTTTTTGAAACAGATAAAGCCGAGTTACTGCCCCGATCCTTCCTGGAATTGAAAAAACTTTTGCAATTGATGCAAAAGCATCCCCATTTGGTCATCGAAATAAGAGGACATACCGATATCAGGGGAAACGCCGATTATAACGAAGACTTATCCTTGCGCCGTGCCCGATCGGTAGTCGATTTTTTAAAGGAAAATGGCGTTGAAATGAACCGGGTGAGCTATATCGGCTTCGGAAGCAGCCAACCCATTGCCTCCAATGAGGACGAACAAGGAAGGCAATTGAATCGCCGGGTAGAATTTAGGATTGTAAGTATGGAAAAATAACGCACATTGCTGCCAAATAAGGATGATCATTTACAACGCCACCCTTTCCCAGTCATCCACACATTTCTTTACACTACTAAAATTAATGCCGATGCCCAAAACCTGCTTTTCATTATTGGCATATTTCTCCAAATACCCTTTCTTAGAAATTTGCTGGATGGCAGCACTCGCCGATTCATCTAGTTTGAACTCAAGAACATAGATGTGACTGGGTGTTTGTACCACGGCATCAATGCGACCGTCAGAAGTATTGACTTCTGCGTCAATAAATTGTCCGAGGTACTGAAAAACCAAGAAGACCACAGAATGGTAATAAGCTTCTTTTTCCTTGATGAAAATTTGGGAAGGAATGGATTTAAACAAACCATTGATAATGGCTATGACTTGTTCCATTTCATTATCTAAAAATGCTTTGCGAAGCTTAATAACAATAGGCGTCGTGCGAGAATAAGCACCATGGCTGAAGCCCGCCACCAAGTATTGCAACATGCTGTCTTTCACCTCTTTATTGGGATAGTCCAACACATAAAGTCCGAAAGGCTCCACCGACTTAATGGTCAAATAGCCCGTTTGGAAAAGCAACGAATGGGTATCAATATTTTCAATATCAAAACTATCAAAAGCTGCTTGGCCTACTTCGACTGGCCCAACGTCGTAATAGTTCCTTTCTTTTAGCAGATTGACCAAAAAAGTAGGCGTTCCCGTAGAAAACCAAAAATATTGAATCTCTCCCGCACCAAAAAAGGAAAGGATGGAAAAAGGGTTATAGACAAAGTTTTTGCCGTCCCAACTGTAACCGTTGTACCAATCCTTGACTAAACGTTTCACATCAGCAACAGTAGGCGCCAATGTACCAGCCAGTTCTTCAAATCCTTCTTCGAAATAATTCTCCAGCTCTGCTTGGGTATAGCCCACCAGGGTAGTAAATTTGGGGTGGATGGTCAAGTCCGTCAGGTTGTTCAATTCGGAGAAAATACTGACCTTGCTAAACTTGGAAACACCCGTTATCATCAAAAAACGGATATACGGGTCAGCATCCTTGATAATGGAATAAAAGGATTTGAGTATTTGCTGGTTTTCCCGAGCCAACTGTATATCATCCAAATAATCAACAATAGGTTTATCGTATTCATCAATCAGCAGTATGACCCTATTGTGGGAAGAAAGTTGTTGGATCAGTTCTTCTAACATTTGGCTAATACCTTCCTTCAGCAAGGCTATACCAAAATCTTGAGCAATTTCCTGCAAAAGAATTTCTATGGCCTTTTCCAGCCCTAATTCTTTATACCCAATGCTGCTAAATGAAATATGGATAACCGGATGCGTCTCCTCCCAATTCCAGTGGTCGTAAATCCACAACCCTTCGAACAGCGCCTGCTGCCCACTGAATAATTCCTTGAGGGTAGAAAGCGTCAAAGATTTTCCAAAACGGCGTGGTCGGGAAAGAAAAAAGTAGTTGCTATACCTTGTCAGACGGTATAGTATTTCTGTTTTATCCACATAAAGCAGGTTATCCTCCCGGAGTTTTTTAAAACTCTGTATGCCGATGGGCAATTGTTGCTTCATATGTCAAAAATAAGGATTTTTAACCGTATCTGCTTTCAGGTTTACGTAAAATGGGCTTTTTTCATTACTTGAACCCTGCCATCATCTTACCAAAAATATCATTGTTTTGATAAACGCCCATAAAGCGTTCTGCCCCTGGCCCATAGGCAAAAACAGGAATGAGTGCTGCCGTATGCCCGCCCGTAGAGAAAGTAGGCTTGATATTGTTGTAGTCTCCCCTGCCAAAAACGAGAGGTGCAGAAAGGGAAAAACCACCTGTTTCGTGGTCGGCAGTCACAACAACCAAAGTATTGCCGTCTTTTTCTGCAAAATCCAGTGCCACCCCAACCACCTCATTGAAGTCGAGCACCTCTGTCACCACATAGTTTCCATCATTGGCATGTCCGCCCCAGTCAATTTGGGAGCCTTCTACCATCAAGAAAAAGCCGTCTTTGTTCTGCGAAAGATACTCAAGAGCTTTTTGGGTAGCCTTCGGCAGGAAATCATTGCGTCCATTCTGTTTGCTGAGCAGGCTGTCGGGTGCCAGCAGGAAAGTATAGCGTTGCCCTTGTATCAGCTCATCCGCTATAGCGTTGGTATCCACTATCACGTCCTTTTGTCGCAATTCGGCCAGCAGGTCACGACCGTCTTTTCTTTGGTTAAAATACTGATAACCGGCGGCAGCGGTAAAGTCCACTGGGGAATTCAAAAAGTCCAATGCAATGTCCTCATGCAAATTGCGATGAGCCACATGCGCGTAAAACGATGCTGGCGTGGCATGTGTAATGGTACTGGTCGCCACCAATCCGGTACTTTTTCTATTTCGGGCAGCCCACTCCAGTATCGTTTCATGGGGAAGTGTATCTTTATCCACGCCAATGGCTGCATTATACGTTTTCAAGCCAATAGAAAAAGCCGTAGCTCCTGAAGCAGAGTCTGTAATTTGGGCATCGGTGGGCGTATTTTGGTGCAAACCAATATGATAAAACCGCGAAAAATGGGGGGTTTTATCCCCATAATAATAAGCGGATGAAAGCTGCGACAAGCCCATGCCATCGCCAATGAGCAGGATGATGTTTTTAGCTTTTCCTTTTCCTGTGGATAGGTGCTGCAAAGACTTGTTGCAAGAGGAAATGAGGAGTAGAAAAAGAAGGGTACTTGTTAAAAGAAGCGGTTTTTTCATGGCATGTGTTTTCTGGCGTGAAAGTACAAACAGGATGCCATTTTTCCATCATTTTCCCTTCGCTAAAACAACCGCTTTTTCCCATTTTTCCAGCCACACCCGATCCGACTCGAGGGTACAGGTAGCGCAGAGGTTGTTCTTTTCGTGGCCACTCCAGGTGTAGAAAATGGCATCCGTAGTATAAGGAGCACCCTCCAATTGTGCGCTGAAAGCCTTTCCGTAAAAAGGGGTCTGCCAATAGTGCAAATGATACCGCCGCTCATAGTCAATAGCCCCCGCTACCTGTTCGCCGCCATCCGGCAATCGTTCCAGGTAGTGCGGGCTATAAATGGTATGGATAAACATCCAAAGGGAGGTTTCAAAGTCGGGAAAAACGACAAATTTGGCGACATCCGGGTCTGGTCTTTCTACAACATCGCAATGGTAAAACGATTCACATATCCAGTCTTTGCTGTTTCGGCGAATGCCAAAATAATTGCGGGCATAATTGGCCAGGTAAGATGCCCCCCAAAACGTTTCCCGCGCACTTTTAGCAGCCAACACCCGCCAGTCGATTAGGTATTTTTCGCCGTAAGAGCGGCAAATACCTTCTACATCATAGTAGTACGCTACTTGAAGTTTTTCTACCCACTTTTCGGAATGTGCTTCTGGCCGAGGCGTATTCAAATGCCAGCGTTGCGTTTCTGAAAGGAAGGTGACGCGATCGGGATATTGGCGGGCATATTGCTTGAGTAAGCGCTGCACACTGTCCGCTTTTGCAACAATCGTACCTGAATCCTCCTGATGCCCAGACGCAGAAGCCGTATGCATAAAAAAGGGGACAAGCCCCAGCAGCATGCTGAAACTCCAGTAAAAAAAGTGGTTTTTCATAACATCGGGGTAAGTTATAAGCTATCGTCAAGTATTTTTTAGCTCGGAATTCCCGCACTGGCGTACAGCGGATAATTTTCCATAAATCCATTGATCTCCAATCGTGTAGCATCCATCAATTCTTCATTTTCGCAGTCGCTCAATACGGTATCGATCCAATCGACCACTTTTATGCAAGCAGCTTCATCAAAGCCCCTGGAAGTAATAGCCGCTGTGCCGATTCTCATGCCGGAAGTCACTATAGGCGATTGGGTATCGAAGGGTACCATGTTTTTATTGACGGTAATGTCTGCTTTTCCCAGGGCTTCTTCGGCTATTTTTCCGGTCAAATCTTTGGAACGCAAGTCGATCAACATCAAATGATTGTCTGTACCACCGGAGATGATCTTGTAGCCTTTTTCCAAAAAAGCCCCTGCCATAGCCTGGGCATTGGCCACCACTTGTTGGGTATAATTTTTAAAAGAAGGCTGTAAAGCTTCGCCAAAACTCACCGCTTTTGCGGCAATAACGTGTTCCAGGGGGCCGCCCTGCATACCGGGAAATACCCCACTATTGAGGATTTGTGACATTTTGATCAGACTGCCTTTCGCGGTGGTACGCCCCCAGGGGTTGTCGAAATTGTGCCCCATCATGATGATGCCACCTCTAGGGCCGCGTAGCGTCTTGTGGGTGGTAGAGGAAACAATATGGCAATGATCCATGGGGCTGCTAAGCAACCCTGTAGCAATTAGCCCGGCAGGGTGCGCAATATCGGCCAACAACAAAGCGCCAACTTCGTCGGCAATTTCGCGGAAGCGTGGATAGTCCCAATCACGGGCATAAGCAGAAGCACCACAAATGATCAGCTTAGGCTTTACAGCCCTTGCTTTTTCTGCCACTTTATCCATGTCGATAAGCCCTGTTTCCGCTTCTACCCCATAAAAATGAGCGTCGTAAACTTTACCGGAATAATTTACTGGTGAGCCGTGAGACAAATGCCCGCCGTGCGATAAGTTGAATCCCAACACCGGGTCGCCTGGATTGAGTACCGCTAAAAAGATGGCTGCATTGGCTTGTGCCCCGGAATGAGGCTGCACGTTGGCATATGCTGCGCCAAATAGTTCTTTCAAGCGATCTATGGCCAACTGTTCGACTTCATCCACTACCTCACAGCCGCCATAGTACCTCTTACCAGGATAGCCTTCCGCGTATTTGTTGGTCAGGCAGGTACCCATGGCATCCAAAACCTGCTGACTAACAAAGTTTTCAGAGGCAATCAGTTCGATGCCTTTGCGTTGCCGGTCTAATTCTTTTTGTATTAAATCAAAAACTACTGTATCTTTTGCCATCTTCTCTCGTTTAAAGAACAGTGAAGCACCTTATCAAATAAGGTATAAAACACCCATTATCAAAGTCTTATTGGCAGGAACAGAAGCAATGGTCGTGTTCTTCCCTTCAAATTTTGACTTTTGCTAAAATTTCTGCGGGCAAAGGTAGTGGTTTTAAGAGTTTCTTTATACCATTTAACAGAAAACATTCGTTTGGGAAACGGTATAACCTTATATGACTGGCAAGATCAAAACTCTACCTACGAACCCTTTGTTTTAAGCTACAAATCACTGACTGGATGAAGATTGAATTTCAGCGGATATGGATCGCTTTCATCATTTTTAGTTTTTTCCCCGGTTTATCTAACGCTACTTCCGGCCGATACCGTTGTACCTGGCGCAATACCCCTGCTACCTCCATGGTTATTGGCTGGGATCAAATTTCCGGTCATTCTCCAGTTGTGTATTACGATGTCATCGACTTTGGTGTGCAGGCCGATGCCTATCGCTTTAACCACCAGCCGGATCGCATCATCAACTCGAAGGGGATGAACAACCATTTCGCCCGTTTGGAAAACCTCAAACCCAATACCGTTTACTTTTTTGTCATCAAAGACAGCGAAGGAACGAGTAAAAGAATGTCTTTCAAAACAGCGCCCGACAACGCCAATGAGCGTTTGTCGATCATAGCTGGCGGCGATTCGCGCAACAACCGTAGTGCACGCTGCGATGCCAATCGTCTGGTCAGCAAACTCCGGCCTCACTTTGTGATGTTCGATGGCGATATGACGGGTGGTGATACGTATGAAGAGTGGAAGGAATGGTTTGATGACTGGCAGTTGACCATTGGAAGTGACGGCCGTATTTTTCCGGTTCTGGCAGCGCGGGGCAATCACGAAGCGGCCAATAGCTCGATCACCGAACTTTTCGATGTCAGTAATAACGATGTTTACTATGCGCTTACCTTTGGCGGCGACCTGCTCCGGGTTTATACCTTAAACTCCATGATCGCGCCGGGCGGCAATCAAAGCTTGTGGCTGGAAGGCGACTTAAAAGCCAATACCCAGGTGCAATGGAAATTTGCGCAATACCACCAGGCTATGCGCCCCCATACAGCTAAAAAACCTGAAAAAGACGAGTTGATAATTCATTGGGCGGGCTTGTTTTACGGTTACAGCGTCAATTTAGTGCTGGAATCAGATGCCCATGTCGTAAAAATCACCTATCCCATCAGGCCATCCAATGAAGCAGGTAGCGACGAAGGTTTTATTCGCGACGATGAAAATGGCACCGTTTATATGGGCGAAGGATGCTGGGGCGCTCCTTTGAGAACGAATGACGACAACAAAGACTGGACGCGTTGTAGCGGAAGTTTTAACCAATTCAAATGGGTTTTCATCGATAAAGATAAAATCGAAATTCGCACCGTCAGAACCGATGGTTCTCAAAGTGTAGCAGAGGTAAGCCACAATAATATCTTCGAACCACCCATAGGTTTGGTCATCTGGAATCCTGCTGCTGGTGATGTTGTAACCATCCGAAATAAAAAGGCAGTAGCTGCCAACCAGGTTGCTGCCAATCAATCAACGCAGGAATCCAGCCAGCAAAATGCCTTACCCCCAGGCAAACCCGCCGCGGAAAAAAATACAGCTTCAAATAGCAATCCTCCCGAACCTAATCCTTCTGACCCTAATGATTGGTCTTCTTTTCCCAAAGTCGTCCCGGATGATAAAGGGAGTACCGTCGTGAAGTTTTCGCTGCAACAAAGCTGCGACGTATCTATGCAATTGGTCAACCAACAATGGCAGAAAATAGCCAGTATCGACTTTCCTAAGCAACCCATTGGCGAAATCGTAAAAAGTATAGACATGAGCAAGGTGCCGGCTGGGCAATACCTGCTCGTCATCAAAGGGAACGGTAAATTGGTGCGCAGGTATCGGGTGGAAGTGAAATAAGTTTCTGGTTTCTAGCGGGGCTAAAACAGGGCTTTGTTTCAAGAGCACCACTACGAAGGCGTGGTTTCAGGAGCGTTCAGTTTCTGGTTTCAAGCAAAACTATAGCCAGGCTTTGTTTCTAGTTTCAGGACAGGTCAACCTGAAACCTGAAACCAGAAACCAGAAACCTAAAACGTGACCCATTCGATGATTTTTGCTTCCCATTCGTCCGTTTTTGCGGCTATTTCGGCTGCTTTTTTCAATATGTCCTCTGCAAAAGAGCGGTCGTTCAAGTCTTTGGCATTAGTTTTCACATTCAACCAGGCACCATGTACGGCTGCTCTGGCACACAAGGCTCCTACGCCTACGTCGCTAGTCGAATTGGGGTTACCTTGTTTCGCCATTTCAGCTAGTAATTCAAAGGACTGAAAGGCCATTTGCATCGTCTGAAAAGGTATCGAGGTCGCGTACTGAGTAGCTTTTTCTATGGCGGCTTTTCTTGTGGCTTGTTCTTCTGTTGTGCCTTTAGGCAAACGGATGGCCTCTATGATGGCGTTGAAAGCGCGGGTATCCTCATCTACCAGTTTCAATAAAGCATCCTTCAGCACTTGGCCTTGCTCTGCCCAATTGGAAAAATAGGCCCAACGCTCGTCCCAGCCCCGCTTATGGGAAGACAAATTGGCCACCATCGCCCCCAAGGCGGCGCCCAAAGCCCCAACATACGCAGCGACAGAACCGCCTCCAGGTGCCACGCTTTCTGAGGCCGTTTCATCGGCAAATTGCAAGAGTGAAGACTGTACCAAAGCCGCAGATTGCGCATCGGCCATCCGGTATTCAATGATTTTCTTTGATGGGTCAAATGGACTGAGTTCATCCAAACCCATGGATTTAACGGCTATCTTGATGATTTCTTTTTCTGAGACCCCTGACGACCTCTGCTGCTTTTGTAAAAAGTATTTGCCTGCGTCCAGCATTACCTGCAAAGGCACTAACCCTACCAGTTCTGACCCGGTAACGCGCATGCCTCTACTCTGGACGCTTTCACAACAAGCCTCGAATGCTTCGTGCAGACTCGTTTCGCGGATGTTGGTCAAGTTCATGGAAACTTGTGCAATACCATATTCTTCGATGTACCAGCCGATGGCTTTGACCGATTTGCATTTGCCGGGAATACGAATGGCCTGGCCTTCCTCATCTCTGATAATCTTACCGGTGATGGGATCTCCTTCGCGTTCTATTCTGCCATTTTCGCGCACATCAAAAGCCACGGCGTTGGCCCAGCGCACAGAAGTGGTGTTGAGGTTGACGTTATAGGCCACCAAAAAATCGCGGGCACCAATAACAGTTGCCCCGCTTTTGGCATTGAACACCGGTGCACCATAATCCGGCTTCCAGGCCGTTTGTTTCAGTTTCTCGGGCAAGGCCTCGTATTCACCCTGGCGGATCGTCGCCAGGTTACGCCTGTTGGCTTGGGTTGCTGCCGCCTCATACATGTACACGGGAATATCCAGCTCATCCCCTACTCTTTTGGCGAGCCGATGCGCCCATTCCGCCGTTTCTTCCATACTGATGCCCGCAATGGGGATGAGGGGGCAAACATCCGTAGCTCCCATGCGCGGGTGTTCGCCACTGTGTTTGCTCATATCGATTAACTCCGCCGCCTTTTTAATGGCCTTAAAAGCAGCATCCACCACATCTTTCGGTGCTCCAACAAAGGTGACTACGGTGCGATTGGTGGCTTTACCTGGATCAACATCCAACAAACGGACACCCTCTACCCCTTCGATTTCGTCAGTAATTTGGCGGATAATTGCAGTATCTCGGCCTTCGCTGAAATTGGGGACACATTCAATGAGTTGCTTTTCTTCCATGGATTTATCTGGTTTTGCAGGGCCAAAAATATCATTTTTTACCCACTTGCTGCGGTAGAAGACGCATAAGACTTAAATCGTATCACAGTGAATGTGTTAAAGTTAAAAAAATAGATAGCTTTTTTTTGTATTAGAAAAAAATATATTTAATTTTGTCCTGCTTTCTAAATAATCACTTCTTGTTATTAGCTTCACAACTAGGTCGAATCTTGTATCGCGTACCTGAGTCTTATTATTTCATCCGTTCAATTAAATTGAAATCCTCTGGACATTACTCAAAACAGTGCACACAAAAACCATTGCACAGCTAACAGCCGTTAGCCACAAGAGCTTCGTTTCACAACGGCAATCGATTATAATTCGAAAAGTAGGGCTAAGTCCCGGTAAACAAGCAGACTTTTTTGGGGTAGCCTCTTTCCGCAATCTGGGAAGGGGCTTTTTTTTCTTTGTCGTGTGCAAAAAATCACTTCCCAATTTATCAAAGTCCTTACCATAGCGGACACACTTGAAATGAACCGTTTAGCCCGCTATGGTAAGGACAAATCGGGAAGTCAATTTTTCTAACTTTGTCGTGTGCAAAAAATCACTTCCCAATTTATCAAAGTCCTTACCATAGCGG
>CALMIR010000163.1 GCA_937864265.1 uncultured Saprospirales bacterium
CCAAGAGGATCGGCGTGATGGACGTTTCACAGATCGTCGTCATGCCGTCTGTGCCCGCTGTTAATTGTTCCGTTACATTTACGGTCACAGTGGCTTCATCAGAGGCGCAGCCGCCTGTGGCTGCTATGGTATAGGTGAAGGTATAAACGCCAGGACTGCTGCCCGTTGGGTCAAATTCGCCTGTGCCTGCGTTGAATACGCCGCCTGCCGGGTTGCCGGGGTCGGCTGCCCAGCTTCCGCCTGCGTCTTCGCCTGTCAAGAGAGCGGCCAAGAGGATCGGCGTGATCGAGGTTTCACAGATCGTCGTCATCCCATCCGAGCCAGCTGTTAATTGTTCCGTTACATTGACGGTCACAGTGGCCTCATCAGAGGCACAGCCGCCTGTGGCTGCTATGGTATAGGTGAAGGTATAAACGCCAGGACTGCTGCCCGTTGGGTCAAATTCGCCTGTGCCTGCGTTGAATACGCCGCCTGCCGGGTTGCCGGGGTCGGCTGCCCAGCTTCCGCCTGCGTCTTCGCCTGTCAAGAGAGCGGCCAAGAGGATCGGCGTGATGGACGTTTCACAGATCGTCGTCATCCCATCCGAGCCAGCTGTTAATTGTTCCGTTACATTTACGGTCACAGTGGCCTCATCTGAAGCGCAGCCGCCTGTGGCTGCTATGGTATAGGTGAAGGTATAAACGCCAGGACTGCTGCCCGTTGGGTCAAATTCGCCTGTGCCTGCGTTGAATACGCCGCCTGCCGGGTTGCCGGGGTCGGCTGCCCAGCTTCCGCCTGCGTCTTCGCCTGTCAAGAGAGCGGCCAAGAGGATCGGCGTGATCGACGTTTCACAGATCGTCGTCATGCCATCCATGCCCGCCACTAACTTCTCTGTCCTGTTCACTGTAACTGGACAGCACAATTGCCCCATACAGCCATCAATATCGTCGGCTGTATAGTAGTAATCTTCTGTACCATCCATTAGATCGTCACTAAATGGAAGGATAGAAGCGTCCACTGTTAATACAGGGCCAACTCCCACGGATACATTAGAGCTGTTGTACCAAACCACATTGGTCAATCCCGCGTCCGCAGTAAGGGTAACGGTTGTGCTTCCATCCTCGCATATATCATAGGCATTGGGCGGGCAGCAGGCATTGACGAAAGTGACTTGTTCGGTAGCTGAACAGGAGGTGGTGGTGGTGAACTGAGCTAGGATACCGTGGGGTCCAGAACCATCGGCTACAACATCGAAGGTGGCGGTTGTCATACCGCCAGGGAACATTGCCGGGTCTATGGTAACAGGGTTGGTGGAAAAGACTGAGCCGCCCTGTAGTTCGACAGAGATAAATTCACCCGGGGAAGCCACTCCCCAAGAAATATCTACAGATATTGTGGCTTCGCTTCTGTTGTTGGCCATATTGTATGTACAAACACCAGGGTCTGGAGTTGAAAGAATTGGATTGACGCAAGCCTGCGATGTGAGGCAAAGTGCATCAAACTTGACGGATTCGCCAGAAGCGGTTGGGTTTTGGTTTTCTAGCGTTATACGTACATAACTGGCATTGGCTGGGGCGGCACTAAGAGCAAGCATGTAAGGGCCTCCGAAGCCGTAGTCATCTTCCCAGTCATGTGTGACCGTATGGACGACAGTCGCTCCGATAGGATTGTCACCAGCATCATAATATTGGAGCGTTGCCGTACCCACGTTCACTAATGGGAAGTGCATGGCCGAGTACAGCGTCAAGGTATAGGCATTGCCTACGGTGACGGGTACGTTCTGGTACGCCACCGAGGTGCCCGTACCATACAGCCCGAGGTGAGCGATGCCGTCGGGGCGCAGCCAGTCATAATCGGCGTAAGCACGGTTAGGAGCGACCCAGTCGGCAGGAGTATATTCCACTCCTATAGGCGGGGGAGTGACATTGGCAGAAGTGATTTCGAAGCTGGGGTTGAGCAACAAGTTGCCTGAGCAATAGTCACCACAGCCAGCGGGGGCGTCGTATGCGTCAATCAATGTATTAGTACAAACCGGGTCATTCACAAAATAAGCCGTGACATTAATATCTTGTACACCACTAGCAGTAAGTCCATTAATGATATAAGTGTCCGGACTGGAGCCATCAGGAGTAAAAGTATAGAGCGTGCCCGGGCCTTCACCTATGGCCAAAACGATGTCTCCGCTGGGGGGGGTGGTGTAGGTAAGGTTAACTGATAAGTCGTATTGGCTATCAGTGCAAACGGTGGGGGTAGCTGAAACGACTGTCACACTGCATTGGGCATGTAAACGCAGGGGCAACAAGCTAATTGTCAATGCTCCTAACAGCAATAGACAATTCCTAGTAAAGGATTGAGATTTCATTTTACTAACGTTTTCAAATTGCCATCCTAACCTGCTTTCTGACAAGGAAAGAGAAGGTAGGGTGCTCCTATTTTGCCTCAAGAGGCTTTTTGGCTCAGTAAAGGAAGTAGAATGGTAAACTTGATTCATGAGTTATGATTTTTTGCCTTTTTGAAAAGACAGACTTAATTCTTTATTATAAAATGATCGTCAGTTCATCAATTGCCATTCACCTGCACTTGCACACCAAAGCAATTGCCATTCGGACAAGGCGGCGTACAGCCCTCTACCGGTAAATTGTTTCGATCAATGAAGGGATCGCCCAATTCCAAATCAAACTGCAAGAAAAAGGGATTGGCAATCGTTGAGAAGTTCAGGACTTGTGTTCCACTGCCATTCACAGCTGACCCGAGGTAAAGTGGATCAGCGCTGCCAGGATTATCTTCCGAACCACCAGTCGGATCTAGGACATCATCGGTATCGCCTGCACGATCGCCTGCTGTACCTGTATTGGTATAACCCACTGGTGGGGTATAGCTCATGGAATAGATCCCTGCCACTATTGGGCTTCCCACAGCAGCCCAGGAATACCGCCCGGTGCTGCCATCCTCAATGATATTGACCATGCCCCCTACTGGAGGAACGACAGATATGGTGCCTCCTGTGATTACTTCACCTGTTTCGACACAATAAATGTATCCAATGGGATCTGTGGGCGGGAAAATGAATTGTACTTGGGCAAAACAGGTCGGATTGTTTTCAAACCGGATTTCAATCATTTCAGTTACTTGACAGGTCATTCCAGATATGGTAATCAACTCTCCAGTTGCATTAGCCGCTAAGTTGGTGCGTACTAATGTCTGGAAAGAGCCGCCATCCAAGCTGTATTCAAAATCACCTGTGGTAGGAGCATCTGTCCAATCCAGACTCAAGGTAGTACTAAAATTGCCTGCTGAGCAGGAAGATATCGTTGTTGCTGTGATGCTGAGGGCACAGTCTGGTACCGAACACGCGGCTGGCGCGCTAACTATTTCATCGACCAACTGGCAGCTCGCATCGTTATCGTCTGTGATGGTGATGGTCAAGTCGCCACCAGAGATCGGGAAGGGGCCATAAGGGCCGTTGACCGTGTTATAGGCCAGCCCACCTTGTGTATCATCTCCGCTAATAGAATAGCTGATGCCTGTACCTGTACCACTTACTTCGATAGTATAGGAAAAAGTGTCATCACCCGGGTCGGATGTACCGTTGTCGTTACAAGTAGCGACAATGCTCGGAGTATTTAGGTTACACATTATGACACAAGCATCGCTAACATTAAAAGTATTTGTAGTGGTACAACCATTATTATCAGTCACAGTTACACTATACATTCCAGCAGCCAAACCACTCAAGTCTTCCATGTCGTCATTATCGCCTGTACCGTCGTTGTCCCAATCGATCGAGAAGGGCGCGATGCCTATTATGGTCAAATTAATTGCCCCATCATTGGTGGTACAAGACTCGGGAGTTGTAGCTGCGTTCAGTACTGCTGGTTCGGAGGAAACCAGCTCCACAGAAGTAGCTGCTACACAGCCCAAATTATCAGTAACGGTCACGTTGTAAGTGCCTTCGCTAAGTCCGTTTAAATCTTCTAAGTCATCATTATCGCCTGTACCGTCGTTGTCCCAATCGTAGGTATAAGGAGAAGTCCCGCCCGTTACTTGCAAATCTATATCTCCATTTGAGCCATTGCAAGTCGGATTGTTTTGGAAAGTAATAATCGTTGGTGATGCCGATGGATTTAAACTAAAGGTAGCCGTAGCGGTACAACTAATGCTATTGGTTACTGTAACGCTGTAGTTACCTGCTGCCAAAGCACTCAGGTTTTGCAAATCGTCATTATCGCCTGTGCCGTCGTTATCCCAATCGAAGGTATAAGGCCCCGAACCATCTAAATCAGAGATGGTCAAAGTAATGGATCCGTTGTTCATGCCACAGTCCGGATTGACCAATATGGCATCTAAAACTGGATCGCGAATGACGCGAATACTGGCGTTTTCTTGTACAGAACAGCCATCATTACCTGTCACAACGATCGTATATGTACCACCTGCAAGACCGCTGATGTCTTCCGTATCATCGTTGTCGCCTAGGCCATCATTGCTCCAGTCGAAGGTAAATGGCCCATTTCCCCCCGTCACCGTAAGGTCAATACTCCCTGTTTCTGCACAGGTAGCGGGGTCTATGACTGAAATGCTAAGCACAGGATCCGTTGAATTCAATATAGTAGCACCTATGGTTGCCTGGCATCCGTTATTGTCAGTTACAATAACCATGTAGCTGCCTGATGGCAACCCGTTGAGGTCTTCTATGTCATCGTTGTCGCCTGTGCCGTCATTGTTCCAATCTATCATGAAAGGCGCAGCCCCTCCAGTGATGGTGAGGTCAATACTGCCATCTTGGCTGGTACAATCTGATGCGCTGGTAGGCGTTACGGCCAAAGTAGGGCCATCTATGTTGTTAACTGTAGCCATGGTTGTAGCTATACACCCATTGGCATCTGTTACTATTACACTGAAATTACCAGTACCCAATCCAGAAATATCTTCCGTGTTCAAGCCATTGCTCCAAAGGAAAGTAAAAGGCTCTGTACCTCCACTGACTGTTAGATCAATACTGCCGTTCGCGTTACCACAGGTTTCATCGGTTGGTATTGGGCTAAGGGTTGGCCCGGGGGTATTGGTAATCATGACCGAAGCCATGTCTGTACACATATTTGCGTCGGTGATGGTTACGTTGTAAGTTCCCATCATCAAGCTGGTCAGGTCTTCTGTATCGTCATTGTCGCCTGTGCCGTCATTGTCCCAATCGAATGTATAAGGCCCCGTGCCTCCTGTGACGGACAGATCAATACTGGCATTGCCAGCGCCACAGAAATCATTGACTTGGCTTGATGCTAAGCTGGGGCCTGGTGTGTTGGTAATTTCGACACTTAAGGTTGCCGGACAATTGGAGACATTATTAACGGTAACACTATAAGTACCTGCACTTAGTCCACTCAGGTCTTCCATGCCAGAACTGTTGCTCCATGAAATGGTAGTAAAAGCTCCGACGATTGTCAAATCAATACTGCCATTTGCGTCCGTACAGGTTTCATTTATTTGGGTGGCGGATAGTGACACAGAGCCAGAGCTACCAATAGAAGCACTAGCCGATTCCACACAAGCATCCGCATCGGTAACAGTCACGTTGTAATTGCCAGCCGCCAATCCGGTCAAATCTTCAGTATCGTCATTATCTCCGATACCGTCATTGCTCCAATCGATGATATAAGGTGCTGTTCCGGTGATGGTTAAGTCTATCTGGCCATTGGAGTTTCCACAGGTTGCATCTGTGGAAAGTAGGCTCAATAGCAATTCATTGATTGCCACATTAATACTTACTTCTTCTGAACAACCTACGTTGTCGGTAACCGTGAGGGAGTACATACCCGCTTGGGTACCTGCGTTGGTGATGGATAAGGTTGGGTTTTGGGCACTTGAGCTAAAGCCATTTGGCCCCGACCAGCTAAAGGTGTAAGGAGAAATCCCCCCGCTGGCACTGGCTATCAAATTCAGGGTTTCACCAACGCAAGGCGTATTGGAACCGGGTACTACAACGGGTGCATCACAACCGCCGGCGCCACTAAAAGCGAAATCATAGCTGTGTTTATTTTCCCCGTACTCGCCCGTGTTTAGGGTGATGACTGCATCGCCGGAATTATCGGTCGCATCATTATCCCGCTCATCGCCGGAAGCACCCTGTGTATTGGCAGGAGAAATCAGTGTACCTGCATAACCAAGGCCTACGCTATAGGTGGAAATGCCGGTGTCGGCACTCCAATTCGAAATGCGAATTTGATATTGGGTATTGGGTAATACGGCATTGTCTGCAGTGAAAGACCAATTTTCTGCATTTAGTCCGTTCGAACTTCCGGACTGACTGAATACGTATCGGCCATAAGCATCGGTAGTCGTTTCGGCCACTTTTACATAGCTTGAGCCGTTCCATTTATACAGCTCTACGGTTACGTTATTGATACCTGGTTCGCTAGGGTCTTGCAGGCCATCAAAATCGTCGTCCCACCAGACTATATTGCCAATTTCAATTGGGCGGGATTCACAGAAAAGTACCATATCTCCTACCCCAGTGCCTTTTGCAAAATTCGGAGCGTTTCCAGTGGAACTGCCCTGGTACACTTCAAGTCGTTTCACCGTAGAGCCATTGGTATTCCTCATCCAGCTAATACCATTAGAATAATAGTCAATCGCATCAGCTAATGGGAAAGCTACTTCGCCGGATCCAGGCAAAAGCATCAAAGAACCAATTCCGCCTTGCCATTTATTGGCACCAATACCTGTCCAGTAGTCACCCCAATAAAAAGATTTCCCACCAGGACCAGAATTACCTGTCGGATTGGTTGTGGTAAGGCTTCCCGCCACACCATTGTTTTCTAAAGTAAAAGTACCTGCCGCGTTGTTATACGCAGCTCTCAAAATATCGCCAAAGGCCATATTTCTCTCCGCTGTACTACTGATTGGACCTGGCGGAGGTGGCGCCTGATAGCCTAATTGTAAACCTGTACGATCGCCTATACCAATGATCATAGCATTATCATCGTCAAATTCGATGTCCATGATGACTGGTTGAGCAAAATTGGCATCTGTTTTATTTGCCACATAAGGGGACATGGTATTCCAATCATCAATCCATTTGACAAAATAATCAGAGCCATTCACATAGGCATCGCGATAATAAGTCAGCGGGAAGCTCAGTTCGAGTGTCCAGTTCGTCCCGTCGAAAGAATAAATATTACCCGTTAAGTCACTGCACGGAGAAGTGGGAGAGCAAGAACTAAGGCTGGCATCGCAAACTACCCCCACATACAATTTTCCTCTGCGAAACTCCAATCCCCAAGGGCGGGCTACGCCGTTATTACACGGCGAGTTGTTCAACCAGGGAATACCTGGTAGTGGGGTAGCACTACCGGGCGTCGGGTTATTCAAATCAATGGTATATATTTTCCTGTCATACAAGTTGGTGACATACATTTTTGTATTTTCAGGGTTGATATCAATATCTCCAAAACCAACTTTACCCACCTGAGCAAAAGTAGTCGGATCTATGTTGTCGCAAGCGCCACAAGGCCCTTCCTGGCCAAATGCATTTCCGATACCCGGAAATCGTGTAGCATTGCTGGCAACTGTACCTGCGGCTGATCCAAAATTATAAAATACTGGCGCTGAGGAATTGGGGGCACTGTCATCATGGTAGTAGATAGCACCAATGCCACTTGGCCCCAAGCCGGCATGGCGCTTCAATACTGAAGACATATAAAGGCGTTCTGCTGCTGCATCGTAGGAAACACCCCAAGTTGAACCAATTGCATTGATGGTTACATAATTAACATAGGTGCTGGATGGAGAGTTGCCGCTATCATTGTACCTAAAACGGGCAACACCGGTACTCCCGGTATTGCTACTATGTTGTGGATCACCATTTACATAGCACGGAATAACGAAATAAGGGTTAGTATCATCACAATAATGAGCCGGGTCAACCAATCCAAGATTGGCGTCGCAGCGACCACTTTGTATAAATTGAACAGCAGTACCCGAGCTTGATCCATGCGGCCCTTCAAAAAGACTAGCTGGAATGGTAAATTCTACCCGATAAACCGTAGATGCGGTCAATCCGGTGAAACTATACGCACCTGTAGCATTGGTTGTGGTTGGGCTCCCCACCTGACCGTTGTCATCAAAGAGGGTAACCGTAATGCCAAAAATTCCATTATCTCTTGCGTCCTGCGTCCCATCGTCATCAATATCTTCATACACGACGCCTCGAATTTCTGTACTAGAGGCGCAGGCGCTTGCCGTTGGGTAACCTGTCCACGAACCACTACTTGCTACCACATCGGGTGTACCAGTGCAGGATATAGAGGCTTCCCAACCGAGTGCGTTGCTACTACCGTTGGAAGAAAATTGAAAAGTCAGACAATCGTTAGTAGAAGTAACAACACCCGGTGAATTGGCTTCGCCAAAACCGGAATAGGTTCCTATAATTGGAGCCCCCGTACTACTGCCATCGTATATACTTAAAAAGTCAACACCAGCCTGGGTGTTGAAATGATCAAAGGTAAATGAAATTTGATTATTGGAATTGGAGCAAAAGGTAACCGTGTAGTTTTCATTGTTGCCATAATTGCCCCCAAGGTTGCCTGAGTCTGCAAATAGGCCGCTACAGGTATTGATGGTTGTGCCATTTGATCCAACATCGAGTACATAATCGGCGACGGGCCCACAACTCGCCGGCGCGGAATACATCGTGGAGCCATTGCATGGGCTTGCGTCGCTAAACGTAGCCGTTACTGTGTGCGAACCACTCCCGGGAGACAAACCAGATAAGGTGTAGTTGACTGAAGTTCCAAAAGGAGGGTTAAATACTTGGCTGGCTGCGCCGTCGCTTACTGTGAGCGTGCCCGTTGATGGCGGACTTGTATAACTCACCGTTCCAGATACGTCATAGGTAGCTCCCATACAAGTTGGAATGGCTGTTAGCGAAGCAGGGGTGCAGCCGCCTATACATGAAATGGTAGAAGCCCAACCAGAGGCTCCGGTCGAGCCATCAGAAATAAAATGAAACGTCAAACAAGTTCCTGTTCCGTTAACTGTACCCGGGCCACTTGTACCCGTAAAAGGACTGCCCGCAATTTGTGGGGCACTTCGATCCGCCCCGTTATACACATATAAAAAGTCGAAAGCATTCTCTAAACTGAAAGAAGAAAAGGATACACTGGGGTTCCCTCCATTGTCAGAACAAATAGTAGTAATGGTACTATTCAGATCAGGCGTGTTTCCTCCAGACCCTCCTGGATCAAAAAAACTTCCACTACACCCCGTAATGGTGCTAGAACTCGCACAAAAAACATTGGCCTCCCAGCCCTGATCGCTTATGCTGGAACTGGCATCGGAGGTAAACCGAATGGTAATACAAGTTCCGGAGGAAGTTTTGACTTTTGGGCCGCCTGAAAACCCTACATTGGTATAAGGGCTGCCTGAGAATTGAGCAGATGCTGTGCTTGGGCCGTCGTATAAATAGAAAAAATCATTAAAACCAATTAAAAAATTATCAAAACTCAAACTAATGGGTTGCCCGTTGTTTGAACAAAATGTAACCGTTGTATTCTGGTTTAATCCATAATTCCCCCCTGAACCCCCCGAATCATAAAAGATACCCGAACAGGTGGAAATAGTAGCCCCATTCGTTGCTGGTGAAGTGCCCATCGTATAGGTCTGAGCATCCAACTTTGCTCCTGCTGAAAGCAGCAAAATCAACATCCAAAAGAGCTGATTTTGACCTTTTCTAGGGTTTCTCGGCCATAGAGTTGCCCTCATTATAGGGTTCAAATGGCAAAGCATGTAACAGACTGAGCATACAATCCAACTAGGAGTCTTGAATGGCCAGGAAGTCTGGGTAAAGATTTTCATGAGAATATGAATTTATCCTTTATTAATTTACATTGTATAAAAACTTTCAGAACAAAAGCAGACTAGGCAAACCAGATAACATTTCTGGATGCCAACAAAGCATTGGTTTTAGATAGGATTAAGCTCCTGTCATCGCTCTAAATCTGTGTTAGATTTCTGCCAAATCAATCGATGCCTTAGCTTACTGGAACTTTTCCTAAATTCCCCCTTGTGTAGTTAATACATTGGAAAAGCTATTCGGCTGATAGGTCAATTAAACCGAGTAGCATTTTATAAGATTTTGGGATTTTGTACTTCACTTTATCTATTCTTCACAGCAACAAAATTAAGGGAATCTCAAATAGGGTATAAGACAAAATAGCAGTATTTGTACAACCTAGTTTATAAACATGATTCAATTTTTTTCTTTTAAATAATTGTTAATCAGCATTTTGAGTTATTTTAAAAACCAACAAATGAATAAAAATTTAAAAAACGATACTGAATACTGGGCTATAAAGTTGGGATATCTTATGACAAAACAGTCGGAGCTATGCCGAAAACGACATTACCCAACCTGCTGAAACCTGGGCAAGCCCGGCGTCAGCATCAATTGCTCTAGCAAGATTAAAAAGATTGCCGACTGGAAAGCAGAGGTACTGGTATAATGCTCTGATACAAGCCTTGTCAATACGACAATTGCCCCGGATGAAAGGGCACCCTACCCAAAACCTCATCTACAATACCCGCCTGAAGCATCTGCGAGCCGGAAGATTCAAAGTATTCAATGCGCAATTTGTGGCGCCCTTTTTCCAAAATAATGTCTCCATATTCATAAAAAGCGCCGTGCTGCCCGTCGTTGTCCACCGCCAATTTATCATCAATGTACAGCTTGGAACCGTCATCAGATCGGGTAAAAAAGGTGTAGGTAGCCGTTTCGACCAAGTCCACATACCCTTCAAACACGATGGCAAAATGGTTGTCTTGTTGGAAAATCCCGGCTTCACTAACGCTGGCAGCAACTCCGGTTTTAAGCGGATGCATCACCTTGAAATCAGGCAAAAAATCCCATGTTCCTTCGTAGTATTTCCAAGCCAAGCCGACCTGCGTTTTACCTGTTTTCACCGCCGGCATTGGCGCCATTTTGCTGAATTTCCTTTCCACTACCCGGCTGGCACGATCATCCTGCGTATAGGCTCTAGCTTTCAGGGTAAGGCTTTCCGAAATGGTAATTGGCCTGTCATAAAGCGTCGATTGCAGGTCAGGTTCGCTTCCGTCTGTCGTAAAAACGATGCGCAAAGACGGATCAAAGGCATTTAATCCCACTTGAGTCTCCTTCTGGAAGATCAATTGATCCAACTCAAAATGGGGCGCTGGAGGCTGCATCATATTGCCTTGAGTGCCTGAATTGGTTTCCTCCTTTTGCATCTGGAAGGTATCAAATAGCTTTCCATCGTGGTCAATGGCTTTGAATACCAGAGTTTTGTCAAATATAGCGAAAGTGCAGTAGTGGTGGGTTTTCTGCATCTCCAACGAAAACCAGGAACGGGTAGGGTCAAAATCTTCCAAACCGCCGCCTGCTCCGCCAGAATTGATGTAAATCACGCCATCTTTCTGGTTGACCGTATTGTTGAAAATCGGCCAGGTTCTCTCATAAATATGGGTATGTCCAAAAAGGCAAAAATCAACCCCATAGGCCTCATATAAGGGTACTAAATTGCGGGCTTGGGTAGCAAAAGTAGAAGCGCCGATATAGGTATTGCCATGATCATTTTCTTCCGAAGAATAAGGCGGGTGATGGATAAATAGGAAACGCCAACGGGCTTGCTTCCAAGTTTTGGAACGGAGTTGTTTTTTCAACCATCTCCGCTGCTCCCCTTTGATGCCAATGGGAAAGGTTTCGTTGGGATCGAGTGCCAGGAAAACAGCATTACTTGCCGTCCAAGTGAAAAAATTATCCTCTCGGATATAGTGCTGATAGTTCCGCGGAATCAGATCGTCATAGTAGTGATCGTAGTCGTGATTGCCAGGTATGAAATAGGTAGGCACTTCGGCTGCTTTTTTCCCCATAGCCTGTATCAAATGCTTCCATTGGCAGGTATCCCGGCCATTGGGCGTCAGATCCCCTACCCCAACGGAGAAAGCAATATTTTTTGCAAACATCTGTTGGGCAAGTGCTTCAAAAACCGGCCAACCACCCTGACTATCCGCCCAGATGCCGAATTGCAGCGTACTATCTCGTGGGGCGATATTCAGACTAAAGGAATCCGACCAATAGCCTTTATTGGAAAAGGCATAATACAGTATTCGACCGCTTTGTTTGGGTATTTCAAATTGGTACAAGTCGCCCTCCTGCTGCTTTGGTTCAAGTTCTTGAACAGTTCCCCGGTCGTAGGCATACCTCAGTTTTACCAACTCCGCACCGGGTCGTAGCCATTTGACGATATAGGCAGCTTCGCTTTCTTGTACGTATGGCCAGGGCAAATCGGCCTTGCAGGCTACCGAAGTAACAGGGCGTTCATCATGCAAAAGAGCTGCTCGCAATCCACCAAATACTGCATTGTTCAACACCCGGACGTATAAATCCACGGAATCCGTCGTTGCAGGTAGCAAAAAGTATTTTCCATCAGCCGTTTTAATGGATTGCTCTTTAAAAAACACCTGCGCCCCATCGTCGGCGTTGAGTTGAAGCCATTGACTCTGATCCAGTTGGATACGCCGGTAGTACCACAAAGCCTGGTCGGGTTTCAAAACCCTATGGGGCAGTGTTACCAATTGTTGCCCTTTTCGAGCTTGAGCAGGCTGAACCAGTAGCTGCTCCTCCAGGTCGCCTTCTGCAAAATACCATTGACTGAGATTGACTTGGGCGTGTAATTAGATCCACACGGCTGCAAAGGAGATGATTAGAGCTAAGAAGGAATGGGCTTTCATGGCTGCTTTTCATGTTTCGGCATCAAAAGTAAGGGCTGTGTATGAAGTGGGTATTAACTTTAGTAGCCTGGGAAGACTTTCTGAATTTGGGCGTGCTTTGACAAATTTTGTGGGAAAAGATCCAGCGGAAAGTAAAAAGGGTGTGCTTTCATCGGCACACCCCAACTCATTGGACTAGTATGAAAAAACTCTGCTAATAGCATTAACTGAAAAAGCGCTTCAAAGTTGCATGTGCCTCGCTAATATTCCTTTTTTTGACGACCAATGGAGGGGTATTTTATACTAATGTAGTGTTACTAAAAGGTATAGTTGGGTCGATTGGCTTTCATCGAGATACACACATCGGTACCTCGGTATCCTTCGCCCAATAGGGCTGTAAGCGGGTGAAGCCCTGCTCCAAATCCACTTTTACGACGTACCAATCATCCCACTGTTCTACTGCACCGCAGAGCTGTATTTCATCGGCAACGAACTTGGCTACCTTGTCATTGATGGGCGTTCCGTTTGAATCCAGTGCAAAAAAATATTGCTGTCCTTGTTTTCCAGCCACTCTAAACAGGGGTGGTATTCCCCCCTCGATGCAACGAATAGCACAAGAGCGGTGTGGCTTACCTTCTCCCGGGCGCATCACGCCGAGGTAACATTTGGGGTCCAGAATTTCCCCTTTTAGGCTCATTTCTCCCAATAGTTTTTGTATCGAAGCCTGGCCTTTCAGGTTGCTTATTCCTTTAAAGGCGGCCAGACCATTACTCAGTTCCATGGCCAGCTTGCCGTCGTAATAGATCAGTTTGCCTTCCAATTGGACACCTTTGCCGTCTAATGATTGATTTTGATCCTTTTCTATGGCTTCTATGGTGGGTATGGCCCCGTGTTTTCCAAAACCGATGAGCAATACGCGCTGGTATTCCTGCTCACCTGCTGTATTGATGCCTGTTGGCATTTTCAGGCAAGGAATGGGTGTTTTTACCAAAATGCCATCCAAGGTGCGCAACTGAGTTGGTTCAAAAGTGGATTCTGCCACAGGTTTTTGGGTCAACACCAGCCCTAAGGCAATCAAGATGACCAACAGAAACAGGCTGATAACTACTGCCCTCATTTTTTTGGCATAAGCCTTAGGAGCTTTGTCTTGCCAGCCGATGTAAAATTCGTTTTTCATCATCTGCGTATTTAGGTGTGTGTATCAAGCAACAAGGGCCGCAGGGCGCTCGGTGCCTTCCGGGTAGGGTTTGGGGTGTACCCAGACGTTGCCGTCGGCTATTTTCACATCATAGGTTTCCAGCTTTTCGGTAAACGGAGGTGGCGACTGCCCGTTGTGCGGATAATATTGGTAGCCGTGCCAGGGACAGGTAATGCAGCCATCCACAATTGCCCCTTCGCCTAAAGGCCCATGCTGGTGCCGACAAATATTGCTCACCGCCGATATCTTATTCTCGTACTTAAAAATGGCGATATTTTCTCCTTCCAGAAAGACTATTTTTGCCCGATTTTCTGCTATTGCTTCGATTGGACCTATGTCAAAATAGCCTTCTTGCACCAGATCGAATGCACGTTGGCTCATCAATCGCTTTTGCTCCAATGCTGCCGCTGTAACATGCAATCCAACTACGGTCATTACGCCCACACCTGTCAATCCTATCCAAAATGGGGATTGTTCCAATTCAATGACGCCCAACATCACATGGAACACCAATAGGGCATAAGCGACATATACCATCATGTGCAGGCTTTTCCAGGTTCTTGGCCCTAGGTTTTTCAACCAAAAATCGTGGCTGGTAGCAGCCATTAAAAACAGGATGAGCAGTGCAAAAAAGCCCAATACCTGAAAAGGAAATAGCATAACCGAGCCGTAGTTGGTATTAGAAATAAAGAGGGACAACAAGGGATCGGTATTGCCCAGCGCATGAAACTGAACGATATTGAATAGCCCATGTACCAGCGCAACGAGAAACATCGTCACGCCCAAGTGCCTTCGATTGTACAGCAGCGGCATAAAACGGCTATCTAGCCGGGATAAAGGGCCGATGCAAAGTATCACCTGCAACATGAAGTAGGCCAATGTTCCAGTGGCTCGAATGATGGTTGTTTCCGGGGTCAAATTGGGGTAAAAGATGAATTGTGCGGCGGCAAAGGTCAACAAGTACCCCCCCATGATTGCCAGCATTATCCGGTCGTATCGGCGCTTTTGGCGATTCCATTGTACGGTAGTATAGGAGATACTCATTTTGCCAAGCTTATTTGTTGAAAAACGCTTTGGTTGATAGGGTCTCGGATTTCTAAAGTATAAGGTGGCCTTGCTAATAAAGCACTATCC
This sequence comes from uncultured Saprospirales bacterium, assembly GCA_937864265.1. Taxonomy (GTDB): domain Bacteria; phylum Bacteroidota; class Bacteroidia; order Chitinophagales; family Saprospiraceae; genus CALMIR01. The sequence goes on from CALMIR010000163.1 coordinate 15,053, forward strand.
AACGCAAAGCGGTACACATCCTGCCCTTGTATGCTGCCCAGAAAAACGCCCTGCCAATACAGCTGTGCCGATGGAATATGGAGGGGCTTTTTCAATTGCAGCTCTAATTGTTTAGAGGCCATATCCGCTTGCGTGAGCAAGTTTACCTTGATCCACTCCGTTTCTTTCGTTTGCTCTGTATCGGCAAGGGCAGGTGTTTTTTGCACAGGCAATTCAGATACAATTGTCTTTTGGGGCAGTGACCATACGATATATGCAAATCCCAGCGGCAGTAGCAATATCCAAAAACTCCAGAGCAAGCGGTGCCTTTTGCGCAATTCAGGAATCATGGCGTTTGGCTTTTACGAGTTTTGTTAGCAAAACGATCCAAAGGCCAGCAGCTGCCGGCAGCAACAACAATCGAGTCCGCCAACTGGCACCATGTATATTAGGGTCGAGCCGATCCACACCCCGAAATACAAACCAGGCACCAAACAACAAGCCCAAACCCAGGTAGGTATAAAAACACAGGACAAATAATTCGGCTATCATCTTGAATAGGGTATTATGGCGTGAGCTATGCCTTATTATATACTTTTAAAACAGGTTCGCGCAACTGCTGCCCGGCATCCGTCAATAGGAAACGGATACTTTCTGCCACCGTTTCCGGGCTTACCCATTTTGAGGGATCGGCGTGGGGCATGGCACTGCGGTTTTGCGGCGTATCTATCGTACTGGGTACCACCACTGAAGCGGAGATTCCCTTCTCCTGCCCATAGGTGTTGATGAGTTCCGCTAAATACATCACCAAAGACTTGGATAAGCCATAGGCCACGGCAGGCATTGCATCCTTGGCTTGAAAGCCCGCCCGCGACCCGATGAGTATGAATTGCCCCCTACCCCGCTGCTCAAAATAAGGCAAAAGCGCCCGCACCACAAAATAGCTGGTGGTAAAATTGAGGCGATACATTTTTTCCAGACTAGCGGCATCCGTTTGGTGCAAATCGCCCAGCGCAAAGCCGCCTACCAACAAAATGGCAGCCTGTAAATCCATTTCGTTTGTGGTGATGCTTTGGATATAGGTTTGAACGGCGGCTTCGTCGGTCAAATCAACCGACGCGACTTCTATATTTTCAATCCCGGCATTGTCGCGGGCAATGGCTAGAATGTGATAGCCATCCCGCTGCAATAGTCGCGTAACAGCACTTCCCAAATTGCCGGACGCGCCGGTAATAAGTATGGATTTTGTCATGGTATTGGTCAATAGCGTTTAAAACCTGCTCAAGTTAACTTGTTTTCTAAATCTGACCAATAGTTAGAGGGAATGATTGGAACAAAAGCCTAAAAGCCTGGAGAGTGGAAACAAAAAAAGCCCGTACTACATGCAGTACAGGCTCTTTTGTAGCGAGAACGAGACTTGAACTCGTGACCTCCGGGTTATGAATCCGACGCTCTAACCAGCTGAGCTACCTCGCCATAAGCATTCGTATTTGGCCGCTAAAGGGCATTTATCCAAATGCGGACGCAAAGATAAGGTATTTTGTCGGTATTGTGCAAATGAAAAAGCGAATTTATAACATCAATTGGCCTTCCTGTGCTATTCGTCCTTTTCTATTTTGCCAAACAACAGATTCAGCCCCAATCGCACATTGGCGCTGTGGCTATTTCGGGGTTGGATGGCAGTGATGATGTTGTCGGTTGCTGCGACCAATTGAATCGGTCCTAATTTAACCGCAACATTTAGCCCCAAATTATCAGCCCGATCGGCCCGCAAGGCGTAGGTTGCTCCCAGATTGAACGCATTCCCCAACAACACATTAGCACTTACAGCCGTAGAAAGCTGGGTTTCTTTCTGGTCATTTTCCATATAGAGCAGGGCGCCGAATCGCCAGGTATCGTTTAGGTGGTATTGTCCGCCCAAGTAATACCGGGTGGGGAAAGAAGTAGAAAAGTCATTAAAGGTTTCGGTGATGGGAAATCGCGCCTCGATGGTATCTAGTACAGAGCCAAAATCGCTAGAATCTTCTAAAATCTCTGCTGCAAATTCTAAGCCATCAAATTCATAATTTCCTTTGATCTCGTAATTCCGTACCTCTTCCGTCCAATCGACTTGGCCGCCTATGTCCAGGGCACTGGCCGAAAGTTCCAGTTTTTCAGAACGAAAATGAATACCCAGGTCAAAAGCCAGTCCTGAATTTTTGGAAAACAATTGCGAAGCATTGAAATTGCCGAAATCAAAATTGAGCTTCAGCTCGTCCAGTCCGTTGTACACCAAACTATTGGAAGCATTGACCTTGTAATCGGCATCCAGGGTAAGTTGGTAAATCTGTGGATCAGTATCCAGAGATAAGCGCTGTTGGTCGGTCGCTGTCACCACGGCAGCCTCCCCGCTAAGCCATTTTACCCGACCACCTACGGTCAAGCCACTCAACAGTTCGACACCTGCCCCTAAGGCAAATTCGTGTACTCCCCAAAGATCAATTGCCGGAGCAAATTCTACTTGCTGGCCAATAAATTGGGCATTGCCCTGCCAAATGAGTTGGGGCAGGGTTTTGGGGTAGTCCATTGAGGCATTGAAGCGCAGGCTATGGCCAAAGCTGAGTGACAATTTCCCTAAGCGAAGGCCAAGACTGATGGTTTCTAAATGGAGGCTCTCCCGAATTTGATTATCCGCCCCCATTTTGGCGATAGCCGCATCAATATCTACCTCGCCATTCTGATCGATCAGATCGTTGTAGGTGATGTTAGATACAAACAAGTCGTTGTAAACCCCTGGTAGCCCAATCACCAATTTGTAATCGGGATAAAAAGCCGGATTGGCCCGATTGGCCTGCCAACTGTGGGTCAGGAAATAGGTGGAAAGGTCTTCTTGTGCTTGTAGTTGTGACAAGCTGAGAAAAACCAGCAGCGAAAAGCTAGTTATTTTGTTGATTTTCATAAACTTAAAATGTGTTTTTCGGGTGCAGGCTACTTATCTTTTTATACCTAGAATGACGCCCAGCTTGATGTCAACGCCCTGTTCGGCGAACACCTTGACGGGTTGCTGCCCCTCATTGGTAGTCGTGAATTTAGCTAGTATGACCAATTGTTTGGCGCGACGCAGATGGGCAAAACGTTCTTCGGGGAAATCAATGTATAAGACCTCCTCCTTAGACGACGTGGCTACTCCAAAATCGTCCACGGGAGCAGCGCCGATTACCACTTTCTCCGCTTCAAAAAGCGAATCGAGCAATAATCCATTTTCGTTGTAAAAATAGCCTTGCAGCTCTACCCCAACGGGCAACTCATTCTCTGTTAGCAATTTAAATTCTGCCGTAGAAGCCTGTTCGTAATCTGATAAATTGATTTCAAAGGTGTCTCTGGCCAGGAAATCGATGGATTTGCCGTAGAGCGGCAAATCGACCTCCACTTGCACACGGTAAAAACTCTGGTCGGTAATAAACCCGCGGATCAAGGTATTAGAATCCGGGTTGGTCACCGCATCCACATCGTAATCTATGGCCAGGGGACCGGCGCCTAGTATCACGTCTATATTGGAGTTGTCTTTATTGAAAACGAACTGCTCCTCTTTGATTTGCCCCACCTCATCAATAGTCGGATAGGGGAAATCGATGCCATTTTCCACAAAAGGACTCTCTAAAGGCAAGGTATCTGCCCGGACGGTAAATACTTTGAAGACATTCACCCGGGAGCGGGTAGGAATGCCGAAAGAGTTGACGATATTGAAGGTAACGCTAGGTTCGGCGAAGTAGATATCGCCTTGTACCCAATTGTCAAAAAAATCAATCTCGATGGTATCCCGGCCTCCTTCGTGGGTCTGAACACCGAGGAAGCCTTCCATGTAGGAAAATTTAAGATCCAGGAAAGTGATAGCTCCGAAGGCGATCGTATCAGCATCCCCATCCGAACGGATCAATTCGTATTCGATGTACACCGAGTCAGTAGAGGCATCCGGGCGCACTTCGTAACCACTCAAATCAGCGGGTAGGAAAGCCGTCGTATATGTAGGCAGTGTACCCGTTCCGTCATAACCGGGTAATTCGGCTTGGAAGCTTAAAGGATTGCCGTTTCTAGTCACCTGGGGCAAGGTAATGGTAAAGGAAACATCATCAGGGTGTTCGTGTTGAAAACCGAAAGCGAACTTGCCCTCTTTGATCACCAACAAGTCAAAATCCAGCCCGTCGGGTGTATTGAGTTCCAAGGGCATCACTTTCCGCTTGCGGTTTAAGGGGATGGGAATACCGCTCAATTCGTCGTTGATTACCTTAAATATGGTATCGCTGTTTTGGCTGATCACATTACCGCTGTATTGAAAGCGGATCAAGCCATCATCATCAATGGTCAAGGACGAGGCTTCCTTAAAGGTTTCCAGCGCATCCTGCATGGACAATCGCCCTTGAAGTAAAGGAATGGCGTATTCTGCATCGTATCCAAGTTCATCTAAATTGCTCAAATCATCCAATCGCTGGCAATTGAACAGGAACATCACCAACAGGGCGAACACCATCAGGTTCGCTGTTTTTATTGTTTGCATATGAAGGCTTGTTATACCGGAATTCCATGAATTTCAACCTTTGATAGCATTTTTGGATATTCCGATTGGCTAATTTTCAAAGTAAAAAAAGATTATCCACACTACAAAACAAGACTTTGTAGCTATTGTTAGATACACGTTTCCTTATAGGGGTTTAAGAGCATGTTCAAAAAGGCAAAACAGGAGAGCCAAAATACTAAGGTAGTAAATTAAAGTTGCCGATGATCCCTTGCTTGGTCAGCTATCCTACAAAAACAGGATGTTCCTGACAAGGGTATTTGGAGTTTTTTCAGAAATCAAATGCAAAGATACCTTTTTAAGCCTATTAAACAAGGTATTTTTCAGTACTTTTGTTCGTTTATCTTTTACAGCATTTTAATTGGTGGTTCTCCAAAAAATTTCACGACCTGTTGACGGCCTATGCATGATTCAAAAAAAACGCTGAACAATTCAGATTGGATTGCCAAAGTCCAGGCTTTTGTATTGGAACAATTCAACAAACGACAGGATAACCGCTTATTGGTGCACAACTATGCATTTGCGGCTGAACTAGCGGAAAAGGCGGCTACCATTGCCTGGGAAGAAAATGCGGATGACGAAACGCATGTAGTCGTCGCTTTGACAGCCTGGCTTTATCCAATTGGCTATTTATTCGACTACTTCGAGCCGCTACCGTATAGCTTAGAGGCCGCTACGCGCTTGTTAACACAGGAGTTCCATACGGAAGAAAACGTCCGAAATCGGGTTATCCAGCTCCTTCAACAACTACAATCAGATAAATGGCCCCTCCTATTGGAAGGCCGCATACTGAACGACGCCATCATGGCGACCACTTATTTGTCGGGCAAGAAGGGCAATTTGGCTTTGTTGCGGGCAGAAAAATCTTTTTTTGAAAAAAACGGAAAGGATCATACTCCTGCTTTATTGGATGAATTGCTTCACCTGCCGCTACACACCCATTATGCCCGCACCCATTATCAGCCGGTACTAGCGCAGGCCATACGGGAATGCAAATTGGAGTTGGACAAAGGCCAATTGGTAGCTCCCGAAAACCATAGGCTTTACGATCTGGAGCAAAATCTGCCCTTGCGAGGCATACAAACTTATTTCCGAACCAACTACCGCAATCACATCAACTTGAGCGCCATTGCCGATAACAAGGCCAATATCATGATCAGTGTGAATGCAATCCTGATCAGTGTGCTAATTACATTTTTGTCGTACCACAATATCGGGCAAACCAAGCCTCAAATCATTCTCCCGGTGTTGATATTTCTGGTAACCGGGCTGGCGTCGCTTATTTTTGCCGTTCTCTCCGCTCGCCCAAAAGTGACCATGCTCCATGTGCCGGGTCAAGCTCCACAGGAAGTAAGGAAAAACATCCTTTTCTTTGGCAATTTTGTTCACCTTGAACTACCCGAATACGAAGAAGCCATGGAATCGCTTTTTAACGACAGTGAACTGCTTTACGGCAATATGATTCGGGATACTTATTACCTGGGGAAGGTGCTGGACAAGAAATACCGCTACCTATCGGTATCGTATAATGTATTTATGATCGGCTTTATCGCAACCGTTATTGCTTTTTTAATAACGCTGTTTGCCTAATCAGTTGAGCGGCTTCCTGGTTGACCAGAAAATGCCCGGCATCCATTTCTACGATACGAACGTGCCTGAGTCGTGCAAACAAGCGTTTGATGTTTCGGCTGTTGATCAATGGATCTTTTTTTCCCAACAAAATCAAGGTCGGAATTTTGTGTTTTTTGAAAAGGAACAAGAGTTTTTTACGCGGTAGCTTGAACCAACGTTGGGCACACCAGGTACCAAATAACCTGGCTCTGCTTTCATCCGTTTGCAAATGTTGCTGCAAATAGCGCAATCCCACCTGGTGCAGCCATCCCTTTTCGCTCAGTATATTAGCCCATTTTAAAATCTGATCGGGACACTCGCTCCAACGGCTCAATTGACGCCTCAAGGGTAAAGGCATCCCATCAGTAATGGCACTCCAGCGGGTTGCCAAGCCATCGGGTGCCAGTAGATATAAGCCGTCCACCTGATGGGCCATTCGATCTAGCATAGCCAACCATAGCCGTCCTCCCAAGCTATACCCCACCGCTTCGAATCGCTCTTGCGATTCTTGTTTCAGTATGAGTTTAATCACCTCCTGGAGTTGGCCGGGGCCATAGGCATGCAATTGCCATTGTGTTGCCCCATGAAATGGGATATCGATGGCATAAATAGTGAATACATCCGATAGCTGTTGTGACCAGCCTCTGAAAGAAGTCGCATTGTGCGCAAACCCGTGAAAGGCAATCAACAAACGGCTGCCTTTGCCGTATTTTTGGTAATGTACCTGTCCCCAGGGTGTTTTTAAATACATGGAAAAGTCTTAGCTATCCTCAAAGTTGTTCAATGCTTCTACTCAAAAATACCAGAAGAGAGGTAACGATCACCCCGATCGCATACGATGAATACAATAAGTCCTTCCTCCAACTCTTCGGCCAAGCGCAGCGCTACGGCACAGGCCCCCCCACTGCTCATGCCAGCGAATATGGCTTCTTCTTGTGCCAATTGACGCATGGTGCGTGTTGCTTCCTCCTCACTGACATCGATGATGCGATCCACCCTGTGTGGCTCATAAATTTTGGGTAAAAACTCTGGCGACCAGCGCCGAATACCGGGAATACTAGAACCATCTTGGGGTTGAACGCCTACAATTTGTATTTGCGGGTTTTGCTCCTTTAAAAATCGGGATGTGCCCATGATGGTTCCAGTCGTGCCCATAGAAGAAACGAAATGGGTGACCTTGCCGGATGTGTCTCGCCATATTTCCGGACCAGTGCTGCGGTAATGCATGCCCCAGTTATCGGGGTTGGCGAATTGATTGAGCATGAAGTACCCACCTTGAGCCACCATTTCTTCTGCCAATTCGCGGGAATATTCGATACCGCCTTTTTCCGCCGGAGTGAGCATGACCTTTGCGCCATAAGCCCGCATAGCCTGCGTGCGCTCAGCAGTAGAATTGTCCGGCATGAGGAGGGTAATATCTAATCCAAAAGTGCGGGCTATCATCGCCAGGGCAATGCCGGTATTACCACTGGTAGCTTCTATCAATCGCATGCCCGGTTGTATTTCACCCCGATCGAGTGCACCTTTGATCATTCCATAAGCAGCCCTGTCTTTTACACTCCCACCTGGATTTTGGCCTTCCAGTTTTCCAAATACTTCAACCTTGGGGTTTTTCACCAGCTTTTGAAGTGCAGCGAGTGGGGTATTTCCCACCAAATCCAGTATTGTTGCCATGCTCAATTTACTTCCGTTGAAAGTAAGCGGTTATTGTTTCAACCTGAAAGCCATACTGCAATAATGCTGTTGACAGATGATCGCGTGTTTCTTCCAGATCGGGGAGTTGATTAGACCGTTCTATCTGCGCTACTAAACGCTGAAAATTGTCGGACGTATAATGTTCCGTAAACTGCGCTACAAACGCTAGCGGCAATCCCGAAATGTCCAGCATGAGGTCAAGCAGCTTATTTTTTTCTTTCATGCGTCCCAATAATAGAATATGGTCTAAGAGTGATGTAATCAATCGCCCCTTTTCTAAGCCTTGCTCTAAGCCTTGCTCTAAGCCTTTTTCTAAGCCTTCTTCAAAACCTTGCGCCATACCATATTCCTGGCCTTTACGGGTCGCTTCTTCCCAAATAGTTTCATAAAAACTGTTAGCCGTGGTCTCTATCATAGTAGGTAATTTTTTTGTGTAATCAAAAAACTCCTTTTTATCGAAGCGATAATTTTTGAAAATATATGTTACTAATTGCCTTAAAAAATGCTGTTTTTGGTCTTCATTTAGCTCTTGTTGAACTACAAATGTAAAGATTTCTCTGGAAAAAAGTTTTAAAAAACGCTTATCATTCTTGTGCTTGAAGAGCAAAAATGTGCTGCGCAGATAAAAGCCGATCGCTTGGTTGATGATCAGCTCTTTGGCAATTTTTTTTAAGTCCACCAGTTCATAATCAAATAGTGGCAGATATTTTTTCAGAGAAGGGCTAGGCAATTCAACATATTCCGAAAAGGATCGAATAGACCAATCCGTCTCTCCGTGATAAATCACAATGGGTATGGTGAGTTGAAGTAAGCCTTTTTTACTATTATGAAACTGATGTTGGTAAGTCTCTACCAAATAACGCAAAAGTTGGATGTGAATGTTTTCAGGATAATAACTTTTATGTTCCAAAAGCAAAGCTACTTGTACAGCAGATTGCCCCTTTTGTGGTGCCTCGTTTTCACTTTTCCAGCAACAACTGTAAACGATATCCGAAAAAAATTCCCGCAAATCCGGGCTGATATAATTAGAACTTTGCAACTTTAATGTTGTAAAATCCAAGTGCTTACCAATCTCCGGTAAATACGTCCGCAGAAAAGCCTCTACTTCAGACTCAATAGTAAAAGTGGCTTTGAAAAGCTCATCATGTGGGGTGTTTTTTGGCATGGGGCGTCTATTTGAAGCAAATAATAATGCAAAAATAGACAAAAAAACATTTTATTTTAATAAAAAACTTATAAAATATTATGTTTAAAACCCTGCCTTTTGAAACCGTATTTCCACTCTCCGATTCATCGCCCGCCCTTTTTCCATGGCATTACTCTCAATGGGCTGATTCAAACCATAACCTTTTGCAGCTATGTTTTCGGTCGCACATCCCTGTGCGATAAAATAATCCCGGACAGCGGCAGCTCTGTTTTGCGATAGCGTTTGATTGTATTCGGCCGTACCTGTGTTGTCGGTATGGCCTGCTATTTCGATGCGCAGTTGGCGCTCCTTGACCAAATCGGCCAACCTGTTGAGCTCTACAAAAGATTCTGGCTTGATTTGATATTTGTCGGTATCAAAAAATAGGTTTTTTATCGGTAAAACCAAATCCCCCGCTTCAATTTCTTCCATCTGAGGCACTTCGATGTCTTCGTAAATAGAAAAATCTGGAGTCCCCTCCCTAAGATCAATGTTGTTGCTAATGGGGTACAACTGATCTCCAATGACTGTATAGCTGTACAACTTGCCTAGCGGCAAGGTCACGAAAAATTCGCCAGACTGCGGATCGGTTTGGATATAGCCCACCGATTCGCCAGTGCTCAAATCTTCCAATAGCAATTCTGCCCCCAAGGGTTTATCGTCTAATGTTTTCAAGACACCACTGATGGTCACTACTGGAGCTGGGCGCATATTTTCAGGAACACTTATCTCAAAAATATCTTCCCGGTTGGCTTTATCGTAGGAGGTAAAATAGGCCGCTTTTCCATCTGTACTGATCCGATACCCCCAATCCTGGCCAATGGAATTGACTTCTTTGCCCAAATTGACCGGCGTTGTCCATTCCAGCCAGCCATCGCCAATCCGGCGCGACATATACACGTCCAAACGCCCCAAACCACTGTGTCCTGCAGAGCTAAAATAGAGTGTGCGCATGTCGGGGTGTAAAAAAGGCGCGCGGTCTTCAAAAGGCGTATTGATTGTGTTTCCCAAATTGACCGGTGAGGACCAAGTGCCATCCGGCAATCGCTCTGAAACAAACAGATCAATATTATCGTCGTTTTTAATGCCAATTACCTGATTGCTGCGCGCAGCAAAAATGACAACTTCACGATTGGAGGCCATGCTGGTACCGCCCTGCCATTCAGGTGCCAATTCTTCAGAAAAGAAAGGGCGCGGCGCTTGCCAGCCTTCGATTCCTTTATCCACATACAGTACCTTTCCCTCATTGAAAATCAGCAAGGTTGTTCCGTCGGCGGATAAGGCCAGTGGGGCTTCATTGTACGTATCGGTATTCAGTTCTTCTACTGCGGCAGGTTTGGTCCAGGCATCGTTTTCCTTTTGGGAAAAATAGATTTCCTCATTGTTGCCCCCATTTTTACAAAAATACAAACTCTTGTTGTCTGCTGAAATGACGGGGGAATACTCGCGAAATGGAGAATTGACCACTGCACCCAAGTTTATGGCTTTGATTCCTTCTTCCGGTCGGCGCAAGATTTCCAGCAATTGCAGGATGCGCGGGTCATTTTCGTCGAAATAGGTCGCCATCTTTTCAACTTCGGCTATGGCCTGTGTCCAATTTCGGGCTTCCAGAGCTGGGCGGATTTTACTTTGGAGGCAGGCAAAGGCCAAATGCGTACCCCGCGCCAGTTCCATATAGCGCACATAACTATCCTCCGCTGCACTGGTGTAAGGAATATCCAGGTCGGGTGCCATCCGGGCAATGGTCAAAGCGCCATCTACATTTTCCCACTCCCGGTAAATGGGGTACTTGCTGATGAATCCCATTATGTCGCTTTCATCGCCGGTGACGTAATGGTATTGATAAATTACACCCAAGGTAAGCGGTAAAGCCCGCACATCCAGCCCCTTTAGCTGGGCTTCGAAGGCAGAAATCAGCGGCTTGCGCAGCACCGCCTCGCTCAATGGTCGATCTATACGGGAAGCCAATGGTGGAAAATCCCGCAGTAGGAAAAGCAGATTTGAAATACTGCTGGAATCCTTTTGACTAAAATAGCTGGTGTAAATATCCTCCAGCAGTTGGGGGTAAAGTTCGGGGGCGTATTCTTTCAGTTCCGCTTGTTTTGCGAGGGCAAATTCCTTTATAGCGTCATAATTTTTTTGTTGGACTATTTCTACTAGCCGGGCTTTTAAAAAAGCTTTTTGAGCCGCCGTTTCTAATGGGTCGGGTAAAGGCTTGTACTGTTCCATATAATCCAACAGCGCCTGGCTATTGTTTTTACCAATCGCTGCCTCCAAGCCTTTTTGGCGCAGGTCTTCTTTCAGTTGGCGAATGCTCGCACCGTCCATGCCCGCTTTTTCGAGCCTCTTCTGAGTGCCTTCCTTTTCCTTCCGGAAATAACGCTGCGCTTTTTTTAAGTAAAGGTAGGCTGCGTCTGCTTCAAAAAAAGCATTGCCCTCATCGGCATACAACTGGGCCAACTCGTAATATGCCAAGGGCGACTCCGGGTCTTTTTCAATATCGGCCAGCAATTGCAGCCGCCGAGAATCCGTTGTTTGCGCCTGTAATGAGTTGTTATTGCTGATAAAACAAGCCATAAGCAAGGTAACGCAGAAGAAAACAGAAAATCTGTCCAAGCAAGTTATTGAGGGGCAGGCAGTCATATAAAGGCAATTTTTAGCAGTGTAAAATGGAATAGATGAAGGAATAACGCAAGGAGGTAGGTAGAAATTCTGATGCTCTGGCGATTCTTGCGATCTGAAACACCAGATATGTTCTCTACATGATTATTGCGTCTTGTTTTTGTATAAATTTTACATATTTGCAGGGTTATTTAACTAAGAACTCATCATTGCTAAAATGAAAATAAAACTACTCCTATTCTTCCTTTTTATAGGATGCGGCCTTTTAGCTCAGGAAACGGATTTAGATCGTTTTGTAAAAGCACCCAAAAGCTCTAAAAAGGTCAGAGACGCCCTATTTTCAAAAACGGATATTGGGCTAAACATTGGCAGAAACTTGCTGTTGCTTGGATACCCGACCCATGCACTGGAATCATCAAACCGTGATGGCTGGCTTTTGGGAATAGCCGTTAGCAAAAAAATCTCTCCTTTATTGGCCATCAGGCTGGAATGCAATTTCAAAGAAAGTTTGGGGGTGCTTAGTGACTATACAATTAGTGGATATGGTATATTTTATGACTATATAGAGTATGGCGATGCATACATCAATTTTCAGCAAATATCCTTCCCGCTCATTCTGGAAATCAGCCCTCTTAAAAAATATCGCCTGGGTATAGATGTGGGGGTTAGCGTGAATCCTGTAACTGGCCAAATGGGTTATAAAAAATTCACACAAGAAATCCTTGACACACAGGCCCCACGATTCTACGATGGAGAAGGTGTCATTAAAGCCCAAGGCCGCAACTACCTTCGCTATCATCTTGGGTTGGGTTATGATTTACACTTAGGAGAGGGTATTCAGGCTCGATTCACCGTTCGGTATCAGAGAAGTACTAGCCTTTATCGTGATAGTGGACTAGAAGTTTTCGCAGATAATTTTGAAAAAGGGATGCTAGAATTATTTGTGCGGCTGCATCGGGCATTTTGAGGCTGAATTCCATAAAATATCGCGATTTCATGGAAAACCTATGTGCCCCAACAGATCACCCATCGTATTCAAAAACCTGCCAAAGAGCGGCTATGAACGATACCGGAAAATAGTACCTCCCATTTCCTTACAAGCCTTCACCAGCCTGCCCGACCCATTCGGGCGCGTCGTTGGTGCCTTGCCTCAACAACAGGTTCAATTGGCCGACATGATGCTGTACATGGCGTAGGTTGTACAAGATGATTTCAATAGTTGGATCATCAGCGATGTCGTCCACAAATCGTTTTAAAGCGCCCGCCTCGGTTAATCCAGCTATTAAAGTCCGACATTTTTGGCGGCCATGTTGCAGGTAGTCCAGCAATTCTTCTTTCGAATAAACCCGCTCCGGCAGCCTGCCTTCAAATTCAGCCATTGTAAAAGGTGCTGGCGGTGAAAAGCTCAATGGCTCATCAGACAAGTAATAATCCAGAAAAAACAAGGTATGATAAGCGATGTGCCAAAATTTGGTCTCCGTATCCCATAATGCATCCGGACAAGCGATCAGGGCATTTTCCAACATATCTAGGCTGGCACCAAATTGTTTCCACAAACTTTCTTTAACTACCTGGTTCATAATTTTGAATCTTTTGATACGTCATATGTACCCAATTTTATCCCCTACCCTGCTCAATGCGCCAATTCCACCACACTAAATCCGTTTCCTTTTTTCACCACCCGAATCTGTGTAGCAATGCGTTCTTTCAAGGCATTCACATGGGAAATGATGCCGATGGTTTTGCCGGTAGCCTGTAGGTTTTCCAGAGTAGAAATGGCTAAGTCAAGCGCATTGTCATCGAGCGTACCAAAGCCTTCATCAATGAAAAGGGATTGGATGCGCACATCGCGCCCGGCCAGGTCGCTTAGCCCCAAGGCCAAAGCCAGGCTCACCAGAAAGCTCTCACCGCCAGACAGGGTGTTCATACTGCGTCGGTTGTCAGCCTGGAAGGTGTCAACAATTTCCAGTTCCAGGTCTTTTTCGATGGACTTGTGGATGAGGTAGCGGCCATTGAGGCGTTGTAGGTGTTGGTTGGCCAATTGGGAAAGCTTTTGGAGGGTAAGCCCCTGCGCGTAAGCCCGAAATTTTTTTCCATCAGCCGAACCGATGATGTCGTTGAGGCGCGCCCAACGGGCACTGGTTTTGCGTTGCTCGGCAATAGCCCTTTTCAAGTCAGCTGCTTTGGCCGATTGTACTTCCTGGAATTGCATTTTTTGCTGCAAAGCACCAATATGCTGTTGTAGCGCTTCAAAATTGGCTTCCTGCTCTACTTGCAATGCCAGCAATTCCTCCAGACTTTCATCGCTTCGACTTTTACGCTGCTCTTGTTCCAGTTCTTCCTCCAGATTCTGTAGCCGCCGCAGCCACTCCAGGCGTTGATTTTCCAACTCCATTTTCTCATGGCTCAAGCGGGAAGCTTCTTCTGGGCTGAGCAGGCTATTGCGCCAGTGTTCCATATCCAGAAACCCTGCTCCTTTGATGGATTCCAGCCATTGCTGCTCCAAGTTATATTGGTTGCGCGCTAAGCGTTCCTCCTGTGCCTGCTTTTCTTCCATCGCCCGTTTGGAGGAAGCTATCTGTATGGCCAGGTTTTTCAAGCTGGAACTCTGAATTTGCCAGCTTTGCTCCGCTTCAGCAATCTGAGCTTGTAGCGCGTCGCGCTCTGCTTTGGGATCGCGTTCGCCCAGGAGCGCTTGTCTTTTTTGCAGCAACTCCGCCAGTATGGTTTGGGCAAGTTTTTCTTCTTCCCGACTCTTTTCCAAAACGAGGGTCAGTTCATGCTGCCGCTCTAGCTTTTGTCGATTTTCTTGTATCAGCAATTCGAGGCGGCGGCTTAGCGCATTTTGTTCTTGCTGGTTGTTTTCCCATTCTTTTTTCTGGCTTTCCAGTATTTCAAAAGTCTGAGCAGCCGTTTGAAGGTCAAAAACCAGATGGTAAGGCTGTAGTAGCAGGTTTAGCAGATTGACTTCTGTATCGTAAGTCTGCTGAATTTCCTGCCACTGCTGCGATTGATTTTGTAGGCGCTCCTCTTGAAGTAAAAGTTTTGTTTTGACCTCTTTGTGGTGATTGTCGAGTTCCTGTAGGCGGCTTTCTACTTGATTCAGTTCGCGCAAAATCTGGCTAAGCCGCTGTCGCAGTTCCTGCTTTTGCCGAATGGCCTTGTCCGAATCCTGGATTTTGAGCATCAGCAAACGGCTGCGGGACATGGCATAGGTTTCGGCGTTCAATTCAGGGGCTACCTTGCTGATTTTTTCTTCATAACTCAAAATTTGTTCAAACATCTGCTCGACTTGGCCGCTTAGTTGTTTTACCTCGCTGCCCCTGATCTGGTCTATCCGGCTTTCCAAGTCATTTTGACTCCTGAGCAGCTTTCTATGGTGTTCATAAATCAGCTTGTAGCTTTGAGCCGCCGATTCCATTTCTTGTTGGGCTTCGTCCACAAAGGGCTTGATGTGGTGTTCCCGAAATGGGTGCTGGGTAGAAAAGCACAGGGGGCAAGGCTGGCCTTCTTCGAGTTCCTGGCGGTCTTTTTCATAATTGGCGATCAGCGTTTGCTGCTCCAGCACACTGCGTTTGAATTCGAGGCGATGGCTGGCAGCGTCTAAAGCTTCCATCGAGTTCATCAAATCCTTATTCAGGTTGGACTCGCGCGAAAGCAGACCTGCCAATTCTTCTTCGTAGGTGCTCAATTTCTGCAACAGTTCCTGATAATTGTCTGTCAATTGGTAAAGAGCTTCCAATTGTTTTTTCTGCTCGTTGAGTGCTTCTATCTCCCCTACCAATAGTTCGATAAGTTCGCTGCGACTCTCGGCATAGTTCTCTGGTAGTGCCTCAGAAAAAGCCGTCTTCAAGCGGGATTCCTCTTGCTGGAGCGTAGCTAGTTGTAAGTTTAATTCTTGTAGCTTAGCTTGATACTGCTGGTGTTCCTGTTGGGATATTTGTTGGGCTTCTTCTAACGTTTGACGCCGCTTGAAGAGGTTGCGCAATACCTCTCTCTTGAGTTGAATGGCCGGGAAATCCGTTATCAGTTGACTCCAATGCTCGTGTTGCTCCAACCAGGTCGCTAGTTGTAGCAGGCGCTGACTGCTGTTTTCTTCCTCTTTTTTGGAATGCGATAATTGTAGCTGTAGGTCGGTCAGCGCCGCTTCTTGTTGTTGGCGAGTACTAACTCGTTCTTGTAAAGGGCCTTGCTTTTCGCGAATTTGAATGTCTAAGGCTTGGGCTTCTTCCCAGATGGGCAGCTTTTCTCGCAAATGGGTTTGCAATTCTTGGTTTTGCAATTCCAGGGATGCTAGTGCTTGCTGCTGTTGTTGTTCCGATGCCTGTTGTTCATTCAGGGTGGAGGCCAGTTCTCGCTTACTAGCTTCCAGTTCAGTAAGCTCTTGTTGTAGTTCATCGAGCCGCTTGGCTTCAGGTTGGAAGGATAGGGCTTTTTGGTGGAAAGACAGCTTTTCAAATTCCGTCTGTGCCTTGTCCCATATTTCTTCCAGTTGTTGAACATTTTCCCGGGCTTCTCCTATTTTGGCGCTTAGCTGCTGCAAACGCTCCAGGCTTTGTATCTTTGAACGCAGCTTTTCCAGTTGTTTTCGTGCCACTTCGCTGATGGACTTGTTGGCGGCTATATCGCGTTGCAGGGCTTCAGCTTCCTCTGGGCTGAGCAAATCCAAGTTTTTTAAGCTATTTTGAAGCGTTTCCAATTGTTGGGCTTCCAGTTTATGGCGCTCGTAGGCGGATTTGGAAAGTTGCGAATAAACTTCTGTGCCGGTGATACGTTCCAACAGTTCACTTCTGCTGCGTTCCCCTGCTTTTAAAAAGGCAGCAAAATCGCCTTGCGACAGCATGACTGAGCGGCTGAAACGGTCGTAGTCCAAGCCGGTAATTTCCTCGACTTGCTGGTCAACTTCGGCTATTTTTTCAGCAATGATTTCAAATGCTTCTTTTTTTTCGTTCCAAACGGCGAGTCGGCGCACCGGCCCTTGAATGTTGCCGTCTTCTTTTTTACGAGCCCGCCAGATGGTC
The DNA here is from genome assembly GCA_937864265.1 of uncultured Saprospirales bacterium. Lineage (GTDB taxonomy): Bacteria > Bacteroidota > Bacteroidia > Chitinophagales > Saprospiraceae > CALMIR01. Next base: position 31,719 of record CALMIR010000163.1, read on the forward strand.
CAGGAAGCGCGATAACGTTTTCCTTTGCTTTGAAATTCGACTTCTGCAAAACTGTCCACTGCGCCATAGGACATCACTTCTTTCACATCGTTATTCCGGGGAATTTTGCCGTATAGGGCCAAAGACATGGCATCCAGTAGGGTACTTTTACCAGCGCCCGTATCTCCGGTAATGGCAAATAGGCCGCTATTGCCCAGCGGTGGCACATCAAAGTCAATGGTTTGCTCGAGCCGCAGGGAGTTCAGGTTGCGCAGGTGTATTTTGCTGATTTTCATAAATCCTCCTCCATTTCCTGCATCCAGGTTTGCAGTTCCCGAAAAGTAGTTTCCAGTTCTTCCATTTCTTCTGGTGGGCTGCCGTAGGCCAAACATTTCATTTTAAAAACTTCCATTTCCTGCAATTCTTCCAAATCGGGCATTGCAATCGTTGGTTCTTGCAGGGCTAAGCGGCGTTCCAGGCGTATTTTCAGCAATTGTATGGGCAAATCGGCGGTTAAATCGGCCAATCGCTGATCCAATTGAGGAATGAGTTGATCTGTTTGTACCAGTACATCTATCCAGGGGGTCAGTCCTGCTCTTTCTTTTTGGGCAAATTGGAGCAGGCTTTCTTCCACTTGTTGCAAACTTCCCTGAATGTTTTTTAAGCGCCGAAAAACAGGTATTGGCAAGACGTCCACATTCTGTAGCTGCCTGCCTTCAAAATGAAGCAAATACACGCTTTTATCATCCTGAGTTTCGCTAAAGCTGAGTGGAATGATCGAGCCAGAGTAACGGATATGGTGCAATCCGCCGACCATTTGAGGCCGATGAATGTGTCCTAAAGCGACATAATCAAAGAGCGCCGGAAATTGGTCGGCTTTGATATTTTCTCGATCGCCAATGTAAATATTATCTTGTCCAGGCGGGGCATCGGCACCGCTGGCATACAAGTGTCCGGTAGCGATAATCGGTACGGTAGGCTGGCCATATTTTTGATGAATGACCGCAGCTATTTTTTCATAATAGGCTTTAATAGCGGCTTTGATGCGCTCTATGCGTTCTACCCCGCCCTCCCCTGCCACACTGTAGTGTAGGTCGCGGTCGCGCAAAAAAGGGACGGCGGCCAAAATGGCTTCTACATGACCTGCTTCGTTTTTCCACTCAATAATATCGTCGCTTATATCCTCGCTTACAGCTCCAAGCACATGAATATTCAGTGCTTCTAGCAGTTCTTTAGGTGCGTCGAGCATAGCCGGGGAATCGTGGTTGCCGCCAATAATGAGTACATGACGGCAATGAGTGCTTTGCAATCGAGTCAGAAAACGGTAATAAAGCCGTCGGGCATAGTTGGGCGGATTGCCAATATCAAATACGTCGCCGGCAATGATGAGGCCATCGGCTTGGGTTTGGTCAATATGATCCAAGAGCCAATCGAGCGCCAGCCGATGTTCTTCTTCTCGATCGTTGTAGAGCAGTTTTTGCCCCAGGTGCCAGTCGGAGGTATGGATGATTTTCATACGGATGCTTCATTTGGCTATGCCTGGCATAGCCTTTCTGTCACTACTTGCTCAAAATTCATCAAATATAGGTCATTGAAAAATAAATTTATTTTGTAAACCATTTTTTCGTTTCCGATGGCTACTATTTTTTCGGGTGTATCAAGCAGCATTGTTGAATGCATGTTTAGCCTTTTGTCGCCTATCCCTCTGGTATTTATTGCCTTATTTTAAAGTTTTACTCTTTGTCTATCAAGCCTTTGCCAAACATCGCTTTGCTAGTTTTAGGCAATACAAAATAATTTATCGTTAAGCTAGGGTTAAATCTATTTAAAATTCCTTATTTTGCCCTATCATTTGCAGCTATTCACCAACGACAAACACAGTTATGAAGCTTAAGGCCACTTTTTACACGTCTCTTCTTTTTTTGCTTTTCACGACCGTGTCTTATGCTCAAGTGAGCATTTCGGGTACTGTGGAAGATCTGATTACCCGCGATCCGCTCATTGGCGCCAGTGTCGTCGTGAAGGGAACAACGGATGGTACTGTGACAGAATTTGATGGTTCGTTTACTTTAAGTACTTCTGTTGATTTCCCATTTACCATCGAAATTTCCTACGTCGGTTTTACACCTGTTGAATTGGAAGTCGCTTCGGCTACCCAAAAAATAGATGTAAAATTATCCGAATCGGCCATTACGACAGAGGTGGTAGAGGTAAAAGGGCGTCGGATAACCGAAAAACAACGCCAATCTCCACTGACGGTAGAGGCCCTGGACAATATCGCCATCAAAGAAACGCCTGCTGCCAATTTTTACGACGGTTTGGGCGCTTTGAAAGATGTGGATCTGACGGCAGCCAGTTTGGGATTTAAAATCATCAACACGCGGGGCTTCAACAGTACCAGCCCGGTTCGCTCCCTGCAAATTATTGATGGGGTGGACAACCAATCGCCCGGCCTTAATTTCTCTTTGGGCAACTTTCTGGGTGCTTCTGAATTGGATGTCAATCGGGTTAACCTGATTGTAGGCGCTAGTTCGGCCTTTTATGGCCCCAATGCCTTCAACGGGGTGATCAGCATGGAGACCAAAGATCCTTTTTTGCAGAAAGGATTGAGCGCCATGGCGAAAGGTGGGAGCAGGAGCTTATTCGAAGGCGGTATCCGCTGGGCCGATGCGGTTAAAAACAAGAATGGCCATGCCGTTTTGGGATATAAAATGAATTTTTTCTACTTCCAGGCCGATGACTGGGTAGCGGATAATTACGCCCCGGTTTTCGATACACCAACGGATGAGACTAACCCTGGTGGCTATGATGCTGTCAATATTTATGGCGACGAATACTCCACTGCCAATGACTTTTCCAACACCTTGTCCTTGCCAGGTTTGGGCATCATACACCGTCGGGGTTATGAAGAGCAAGATTTGGTGGACTACGATTCTGAAAACCTCAAATTAGGTGTTGCCGCCCACCTGCGCCTCAAGCCCAGTATTGATATAGAATCGCCGGAACTCGTATTGGCATCTAATTTTAGTACTGGAACAACCGTTTATCAAGGCGACAATCGTTTCAGTTTGAAAAACATCCGTTTTTACCAGCACAAACTGGAGTTGAAAAAACTAGATACTTACTTCTTGCGATTCTATGTTACGCACGAAGATGCGGGCGATTCTTACGACCCTTATTTTACAGCGCTGCTGCTACAGAGCCAAGCCAAACCGGGCAATCAATGGCGTTCTGATTACATCAATTATTGGAGTACGACCGTTGTGCCTCAATTGAGAGCTATCGAGGGCTATCCCAGCCCGCTGGATTTTCCTGGCCAGCCAGAGGAATTCAGAAAAGCCATCGGCGAGTTTTTGACCCAAGATTTTATACAGGATTCTCTCTTTGTTTGGCATGACCAGGCTCAACGCCTGAGTGCTGATGTTGGCAATCCTGTTGATGGCAGTATCGACTTTTTAGCACCCGGAACACCTGAATTTCAGGCTGCTTTTGACGATATCACGGGTAAAATATCTTTTGCGGAAGGCGGTACGCGCTTTTACGACCGCTCTGCCCTCATGCATGGCCATGGGGAGTATCAATTCAATAATATCGTACAACGCGGTACGGTCAGTGATTTGGACTTGCGGGTAGGTGCTAATTACCGGCTTTACACCCCAGATTCTCAAGGTTCCATTTTGCTGGATACTTTTGGCCGCGATATTTCGACCTATGAATACGGCGTTTATGGCGGTGGAACAGTGGAATTGAATGGCAAGCTGCGGGTGAGTGCTTCGCTGCGTTTGGATAAAAATCAGAATTTTGATTATTTGACTTCTCCTGCGGCAAGCTTGGTGTATTCGCCTTCGCCCGATCATACTTTGCGCTTTTCTTTCTCATCTGCCATTCGAAATCCGACGCTGACCGACCAGTATTTGTTTTACAACGTGGGCAGGGCTATTCTCATCGGCAACCTGAATGGTTTTGACAGCCTGATTACCGTGGAATCACTGGGTACTTATTTCAACACGCTGAATGAAGATACACTGGTTTATTTTAATGTTGCGCCCATTCGCCCGGAACAGGTGAGAACGGTGGAAGTTGGTTACCGAACCACCCTTTTTGATAAAATTTATCTGGATGCTACTTATTACTACAGTTTTTATAACAACTTTATCGGATATAACCTCGGCGTGCAGGCTAATTTCGATAATGTGACTGGCTTACCAACTTCGATACAGGCTTATCGCGTAGCGGCTAACGCAACGGATAACGTCACTACCCAGGGGTTTTCCATTGGCTTCAACTACTATTTTGCGCGGTATTTTGTTGTGAATGGCAATTATTCCTGGAATGTACTGAATACCGAATCGGATGACCCCATCATACCTGCTTTTAATACGCCAGAACATAAGTATAATCTTGGTTTTGCGGGAAGGGATATGAACCTCGATCTGGGTATTTTCCGTTTGCCCAACTTTGGCTTTAATATCAATTACAAATGGATTGATGGCTTTATCTTTGAAGGATCGCCTCAATTTACAGGAGAAATACCGCAATACGACTTGCTGGATGCCCAAATCAACTGGCGCATCGACCGCATCAATACGACATTCAAACTAGGCGCTTCTAATATTTTGGATAATCAGACTTTCCAGACCTATGGCGGGCCGCGCATTGGCCGACTGGCTTATTTGTCGCTGTTGTACGAATTCAAGAAAAAATAATTTTTTATAAACCAAAATAGCTTTTCTACATGAAACAACTTAACACGCTACTTATCCTCTTAGTTAGCGCCTGTTTCCTACAGGCTCAGGTGCGCTACCTCGATCAGATTTTTGATGAGGTTGCTTTCCAAGCAGATATTCCTTACGGAACCAACATTTCTGTGCTTCAGGCGCCAACGATACTTCCTATTCCACTGACGATGGACATGTATTCTCCTGTTGGAGATGATCTGGAAGAACGTCCGGTAATCATTTACCTACATACAGGCAGTTTCCTTCCTCAGTATTTCAATGGCGGTATTACCGGATCTAAAAAAGATTCCACAGTTGTGGAGATATGCACCCGCCTGGCCAAAATGGGCTATGTCGTATTTGCAGCTACCTATCGCCAGGGCTGGAATCCGATTGCCACAGGTCCAGAAGGGCAGAATATCAGAACAGGTACACTGCTGAACGCTGCCTACCGGGGCATTCAGGATGCCAGAACCTGTATTCGCTTTTTGAGAAAAGAATACGCCACGAATAACAATCCTTACGGTATTGACCCGGAAAAAATCGTATTGTGGGGACAAGGTACAGGTGGTTATATTTCATTGGGTGCAGCATTCCTCGATGAATTCGCAGAGGTGAATTTGGAAAAATTCATTGATACAGAAACCTTATTGCCTTATGTGGATACCAACCTGAACGGCAACCCTTATGCTACGACAGATAAGCCTTTGTGTTTGTCCAATTGGGTTGGCTACAGCTCTGAGTTCAAAATGGCCATCAACATGGGCGGCGCTTTGGGCGACATATCCTGGATTGACGGAGATGCAGGCACCAATGAAGAACCCGCTCTTATTGGTTTTCACATGGTGAACGATCCTTTTGCGCCTTTTGCAGATGGTCCTGTTATCGTGCCGACTACAGGTGATTTTGTGGTCAATGTATCTGGTACCCGTACAGCGGTAGGCAGAACAAATGATGTGGGATCAAACGATCCACTGATTGATGTCAACGCAGCGCTTTTAACAAGTGGCGACGGGCTGACACAATTGGTTCAAGCTTTCAAGCCCGTAGTATTACCTACTCCTCCATTCCAGCCTGCTGGTATTACATTGGCAACAGATAATATGTATCCTTTCCGCGCTACGGGGGTATCTCAATTTGAATCGGGTCCATGGGATTGGTGGGACTATCCCCGCCTGGTTGCAGAAATCGCTTTTATAAACGCAGCATTAGGCACCAATTTCGATGCAGATGTACTTCACAACAATGGCCTCATCACCAATCCTAATATGAGTCCTGAAAAAGCTCGGAGCTATATTGATACCGTTGTAGCTTTTTATGCTCCACGCGGCTGCGCGGCTTTAGGACTGGCTGATTGCTGCGAAGCATTGGGCATTGAATGTGCAACTAGTGTGGAGGAAATTCTGGACGGCACAGCAGTATCGCTGCAAATCATGCCTAATCCTGCTTCTGAGCGCATCACCATCGAAACGGATGCCGCTTTCCCTATGTTGGCCGTTGAAGTGTTCAACCTGAGCGGTCAGCGTGTTTATACCGATACCAATATCAACAATCATTTTTATACCCTCGAACGAGGGGCACTGCCCAACGGCATGTATGTGATCAAACTGCGGTTTGACAAAGGAATTTCTACCCAAAAGGTGTTGTTCCATTAATAGACTGGGCAATATACTAAACGAAAGACAGCAGCCGATCTCTTTGGAGATCGGCTTTTCTTTTTGTCTTTAGCCGTGTGCAAAAAATCTCTTTTCGATTTATCAAAGTCCTTCCCCTAGCGGACTTCACTAGAGGAAGGGCAAATCGGGAACTTAATTTTTTAATAGCGGCTGTAATTGGGCGATTCTTTAGTAATGGTGATGTTGTGCGGGTGGCTTTCCATAATCCCCGCATTGGTGATTTTTACAAACTGCGCCCCATGCAGTGCCCGGATATTGGCCGCGCCGCAATAGCCCATACCTGCTCTTAATCCGCCAATATACTGCACCATCACCTCTGCCAGTGTTCCTTTATAAGGCACTCGACCTTCTATTCCTTCTGGAACCAGTTTTTTAATATCATCTTCCACATCCTGAAAATAGCGGTCTTTTGAGCCTTGCTGCATCGCACCCAAAGAACCCATACCACGGTATATCTTGAATTTGCGGCCGTCCAGAATAATGGTTTCACCCGGCGATTCTTCTACGCCCGCAAACAAGCCTCCTGCCATGATCACACTGGCGCCGGAAGCCAACGCCTTGACAATATCGCCGGTATAGCGCACCCCGCCATCGCCTATCACCGGTACACCGGTTCCTTCTAATGCTCTGGCTGCTTTGTAAATGGCTGTTAACTGAGGGACACCTACCCCGGCTACTACTCTGGTTGTACAAATACTACCCGGCCCAACGCCCACTTTTACGCCATCTGCTCCGGCTTCAGCCAAGGCTCTTGCCCCTTCACCCGTGGCCACATTACCGCCAATGATTTGCAAATTGGGAAAAGTGTTTTTGATTTGCCTTACCGTTTCCAACACACCTCGTGAATGGCCATGTGCCGTATCCACCACAACGACATCTACATCCACTTTTATCAGCGCTTCTACCCGATCCATCGTATCGGCTGTAACGCCAACCGCCGCACCCACCACCAATCGTCCCAAGGGATCTTTACAGGAATTGGGATAATTCTGCACTTTCATGATGTCTTTATAGGTGATCAAGCCTACTAGCGTATTGGAGGCATCCACTACGGGAAGTTTTTCAATTTTATACCGCTGTAAGATATCCCTGGCTTGTTCAAGTGTTGTTCCAACTGGCGCTGTTACCAGGTTTTCGCGGGTCATAATGGCGCTGACAGGCTTTTTAAGCTGGGTTTCAAAGCGCAAGTCGCGGTTGGTCAGGATACCAACCAATTTATTGGATTGATCTATGACCGGAATGCCGCCTATTTTGAACCGCCTCATCAAATCATGCGCATCGGCTACGGAAGCATCAGGACTCAAGGTCACAGGATCCACAATCATGCCACTTTCCGATCGCTTAACCACCCTAACCATTTCAGCCTGCTCTGCTATGGACATATTTTTATGGATAATGCCCATACCGCCCTGGCGCGCTACGGCGATAGCCAGTTTGCTATCCGTTACCGTATCCATCGCCGCAGAAATGATCGGCGTGTTTATACGGATTTCTCTTGTAAGTTGCGTGGAAATGTCCACTTCTCGCGGAAGGACTTCAGAGTAAGAAGGCACAAGAAGTACGTCATCGAAGGTAACCCCTTCGGAAAGAATGCGGTCTTTTTGATTTTTTATCGTTTCCATGCGCAAAGGTAAGCATTTGAGAAAAAAAGAAAAGAAGCAGATAAAAAGTTTTTGTTGCTTGCCCAATTTTGGTAAAAGTGTGGCTTTGGTTATTTTTGTTGCCTGTGCAGTCTAATTAGGTGAAGCTTCTTTGATTTAGTTCTAAAACCCCTAAAAGCAACAAACAACTTATGTTAAATCCTTACGACGATACCTATTTTATGAAACAAGCCCTGCACGAGGCTCATCAGGCTCAGGAAAAAGGAGAAATCCCTGTGGGCGCTGTTGTGGTCTGTCAAAACAGGATCATTGCTCGGGGGCATAATCAAACAGAGTTGCTGAAAGACGTGACCGCCCATGCTGAGATGATCGCGCTGGGTGCTGCTTCCAATTTCCTCGGCGGCAAATACCTGGGTGATTGTACCTTATACGTCACGCTGGAGCCTTGTGTGATGTGCGCCGGTGCCTTGTACTGGTCGCAATTGGGCAGACTGGTGTACGGTGCAGCCGATGACAAGCGCGGCTTCATGCGCTTTGGAAAAACGATGCTCCACCCTCGGACTCAAGTGGAGTTTGGTGTACTGATGGAGGAATGCGCCGAATTGTTAAAAACTTTTTTTCAAAGCAAAAGAAGTTAAATTTAGTTAATTCATTGTTGTGTTTTAATCACCACTTAAACTCCTTTAAAACACTCATTAACAATCTATTACGTTATAAAATTCTATATGTTTATAATTTTAACAAAATCGCTCATCGTTAAAGTCTATTAAAAGTGATAGCGCTGTTTGACAAGTACCTAAATTCCGGCGTTAATGCTACTGACAGCTGATCGCTCATGCAACCTTTGTCGGTCGCTGCCAAATCAATGTATCAAACCAAAACAATCTGACATGAATAAGACTAACGTCTCGATGATCGCCCTGATAGCCCTCACGGCATGGGGCTGTTCCAACCTGCGCCCTTTCACCGATCAACTCTATGAAGACAACCAGTGGAGTCTTTCAGAATTGCAAAAAATCCAGTTCTACTTGTCCAACGACATCGTATTGACCCGAGCATTAGAAGGACAATCGGCAGAGATCGTAAACGGAGAAATCAAAGTAATAGACGGTCGAAAAGTAGAACAAATCACGATCCGCAAAGGTACCCCTGGCATCGTACTTTTTAAACCCAAAGATGATCGCCTGGCCATTGGTTTTGAAGATGGCAATGATACCCGTTACCTGATATTTGGCCCCAGCCCGCGAGCCAATGACCGCTATGTGCTGATGGCCTCCGAATGGAATCGCAATTTCGGCAAGGTCACTTACGAAGGTAAAAAATACCAGGTGGATGCGTCTAGTGCTTATGCTTCTATTTTGGTCGATTTAAAGCGCATCAATCGGAGTTCGGTCAATTCCAGAACGGCCAGAGGCCGGAAGGTAGGCGGAAATTGATTTCGGATGCTTGTCCAGCTCAGATAGATCGGAATCCGGCTCGAATCTCGCCAAAGCGAGGGGCGGGCCGGATTCCTGCCGAACCGAGGAAAGAGGAGCGTATCGTAGGCTTGGACAAAATAAAACCTCATCTATCCATCGTTTATAGTAGTGTGTAAAAAATTACTGCCCGATTTATCAAAGTCCTTACTCTAGCGAACACACTTAAAATGAACCGTTTAGCCCGCTAGGGTAAGGACAAAATCGAGAAGTCAATTTTTCTGCGTTACATAGTCACAAAAAATCAATCCACATGTCTAAAAAGCAGCTATTTGTTTTTCTATTATCCACTTTTTGTTTTTTGCTGATCCAAGAGCAAGCACAGGCGCAATTGTTTAAAAAAGCGAAGAGCGAACCCGCTACTTCTGCTGAATCAAAAGCACCGGAAAAAGAAAAAGGGGTATTTGCACCTTTCAAGAAAAAAACAACCGAAGCCGATGCGGTGGAAAAAGACGCTGACCTAAAAGAAGCGCACAAAGACGCCAAAACAGAGGTGCGGGTTTATAAAAAAGAGCGCAAAGCAGCCGAAGCCCGGGAAGAAGCCGCCCGTGCCCGCGCCGAAGCCATCAAAGCGCAACGCAAGGCGGAAAAGGCGGATGGAAAAGTAGAAAAAGCGGAAAAGAAGGTGGATAAGGCCAAAGAAAAGGCTGGCAATTAATATGCCTCGTACCAATCGAAGTAGCTGTTGATGATGCTTTCCTTTTGTTGATCAACGTGTTTTAAAAAGGCATCAACAGCTACTGAATGTTTTTTGCCGCTCAACCAGATCAACTGCCATTCCGTTTGTATGGGAAGCCCTTTTACGGGAATAATTTTTAGCTGCCCCAATTTCAATTCGTTTTTTATGCCAATCAAGGGCATAATTGATAGCCCTAAGCCCGCCAACACTGCTTGCTTTACAGCTTCATTGGATGTGAGCGCCATTTTACGCCTTATCGGCACCTTCAATTGTTGAATGAATCTTTCCATCGTTTGGCGTGTTCCCGATCCTTGCTCGCGGTATATCAGTGGAAGTTCGTCAAAAAAATCTTGAATATTCCGTGTTTTTTTCACTGCATAATCAGCATTAGCTACCAAATATAACTTATTAGAAATGAGCGATGTACTATCAACAGCCATCAGCTCTGGCAAAATAGATACCAAAGCAATATCCACTTCATTTTCTTTTAAACTCTCTAGCACCCGGCTCTTGTTGGTTACATCAATAATCAACTCTACGCCAGGATGCTGCTTAAAAAAATCGGTCAAAAAATAAGGGATCACATATTTCCCTGTGGACACTACTGCTATTTTGATTTTGCCGTAAAGCTGCCCCTGATAGGCCAAGGCCTTATGCTCAATGGCTTCCGCCTGATCGATAATCGCCCGGGCAACCCCGGCAATTTCCCGGCCAAAATCGGTGATGTAGAGTTTCTTACCCACTAATTCTGTAAGTGGTATTTTAAACTGTTCCTGCAATTTTTTTAATTGAATAGAAACAGCCGGCTGGGTCAAATGCAGTGCCTCAGCAGCCTTGGTAATGCTTTGATTATCAACCACGGACAGGAACACATTCAACTGATGCAAAGTATAATTCATAAATTTTGTTTATAAAAACCATTACAAATATAAATAAAACATTATAAACATTTACCCTCATCTTTGCCTTATCAAAATAAAAACACGAAACGAATGAACAGAATAACAATTGCCAGAGGTGATGGAATCGGCCCTGAAATCATGGATGCCACCCTCGAAATATTACGAGCTGCTGGCGCAAAATTAACTTATGACACCATCGAAATTGGCGAAAAAGTGTATTTATCAGGCTATTCTTCCGGTATCACACCCGAAGCGTGGAACACGATCCGCCAAAACAAAATATTTTTGAAAGCCCCGATAACAACACCATTAGGCGGAGGCTATAAAAGTCTGAATGTAACCACCCGAAAAGCGCTGAATCTTTTTGCCAATGTCCGCCCTTGCAGCAGCCTGCACCCTTTCGTACGCACCAAGCACCCTACAATGGATATGGTGATCATCCGCGAAAATGAGGAGGATTTGTACGCAGGCATCGAGCACCAACAAACCCCGGAAGTAGTACAATGCCTCAAGCTCATCAGCAGGCCGGGTTGCGAACGCATCATTCGTTTTGCATTCGAGTACGCCCGCCAACACAAGCGCCAAAAGGTCACTTGCCTCACCAAGAACAACATCATGAAGCAAACCGATGGCCTTTTCTATACGATTTTTAAAGAAATAGCCGCCGAATATCCTGACCTGCAAACAGAACACATGATCATCGATATTGGCTCTGCCCGTTTGGCGGATACCCCGGAAATGTTCGATGTCATTGTAGTGCCTAATTTATATGGCGATATACTCTCTGATATAGCGGCTCAAATTACCGGATCGGTAGGCATGGCAGGGTCTTCCAATATAGGGAGTGATTTTGCTATGTTTGAGGCCATCCATGGTTCTGCGCCCGATATAGCTGGTCAAGGCATCGCCAATCCTTCTGGTCTTTTGCAGGCCGCTATTATGATGCTATACCACCTGGGACAAACCGAGGTAGGCGACCTCATCCAAAACGCTTGGCTCAAAACCATAGAATCAGGCATCCATACAGCCGATATTTTCAAAGCCGACTCAAGTACTCGATTGGTCAATACCCGCGAGTTTGCAACCGCTGTCATTGATCGCCTCGGTCAGCAACCGGAGTTGCTCAAACCAATAAGCAGTAACGGCTCTTACCGAATCCAATTGCCCAAATACGAACGGAAAGCACCGCCTAGAAAAGAACTGCTCGGCGTGGATATTTTCGTGGACTGGCAAGGTACCAAACCAGAAGAATTGGCGGCTAAGTTACAGCATATTGAGCTGGAAAACATCAAATTGTCCATGATCACCAATCGGGGGATCAAGGTTTGGCCTGGCGGCTTTGAAGAAACCTTTTGCACCGACCACTGGCGCTGCCGGTTCAATGCAACAACAGGTAGTGCCATCGAAAAATCGCACATTATCCAGCTTTTAGCCGGTGCTGAAAGCCAAAATATTGACACCATTAAAACAGAAAACCTCTACGCCTTCGACGGCAAGCCCGGTTTTTCACTGGGCCAGGGGCAATAATTGTATCACATCACAAAATCTATCAGCTCATGCTAGGATTTATTGCAGTCGCTTCACAACAAGATGCTGGTTTCGATCCAGCATTGACCAAGCTTTTCACCGCTTTGGCAGTCATTGCCTTAGCCCTTTTATTCAACTATTTATTGAAACCAAAAAATATCAATCATGAATCCATCCAATGATTTTCAACTTGTTAAAGGCGTTTTCAATACGGATGATGCCAGAGAAGTACTCCTGCATTTGCTCCAGCAAAAAATCAAATTCCACTGCAATCGGCAGTTTGAATTGGAAGAACGCTTTGGCATTGTGGATGAATACTCTAAAAAGCGTGTGCTGGAACTGAAAGAGGACAAAAGGGAGGTGATGGAATTGGTTCGACAAGCAGCACTAATGGGTAAAAACCTGCACATCCGCTGCGATATTCAAATCGACCTGGTGGATACTACGCCAAACTTGCACCAGGGCAAATGGGAGGAGATGCATGCCAATAAGACTATTTGATGTCAGCCATAAGTGAGTGAATTTCCGAATTGTATTTAGATGCAAGCTCTCATCGGCATCCGGCGCTTTAGTCGGATGCTTTTTTTTTATATTTTGGAATGATACCGTTCAGTTTTAGCAGAAAAACCTGAAACCAGCCCAGCCTTAACCCGACACACGCCTCCTGCGTGGTAAATTTGAAACTACCAACCAGAAACTACCAACCCCACAAACGGCAGCACAAAAATAAACGCATCAAAACGATCCAGCAATCCGCCGTGGCCGGGTAATAAATGGCCGCTATCCTTCACCTGGAAAGAACGCTTCAACATCGACTCCACCAAATCGCCTAAGGTGCCAAATACCCCCACGATAAAGGCCAATAGCAGCCATTGCAGTTGACTGTAAAAAGGAAAATATTGGGCAGCCAACCATGCCAGTATTGCCGTACAAGCGATGCCACCTAAGGTGCCTTCCCAAGTTTTTTTAGGTGAAATACGCGGAAAAAAAGGGGTTTTCCCCACCAGCGATCCCGTCAGGTATGCAAAGGTATCATTGCTCCATACCAATACCAGCAGCCCCATGACCCGATGCGGGACATAGTCGCCAGTCGAGCAGGCCAATTGCGGCAACAAATAAAAAGGTACAGCAATATAAGCTATACCCAGTGCCCGCCAGGCCATCTGTCCAAAAGGCTTTTCATTAGCCCGAAACAACTCCAGAATAAAAAAAAGGAAAAACAAAGCAATGAGCATCCGCAACAAAAGCACTTCCGTCAGGAAAGACCAATAGCCACTTTGTAAAGCAAATCCTCCACCTATCAATAACACGCCCGGCACAACATCCAGCACCCGATGCCCAATAGGGGTGTTTTTTTCTAATACCATGCCATAAAACTCCCACAAACAACCTGCGCCAATAGTAGTAAATAAGAGGGCAAAGCTCCAATAATGCCCATATACGCCCGCCACCATTGCGACCACAAATGCCACCCCTGTTAATAATCGGGTCTTGAAACTATTCATCGCTCTGCACACTTCTATGATGAAGAAAATAACCTAGCAGGATCAGCAGCACGGCAGCAAATAGAACGCTCCACCAGTTGGGGGTCGAAGTCTCACTTTCTACTGGCGTTCCCATATAATGAGCGGCCAATACCTGGCTCCCATTGATGCTCAAATGAGCGAGTATGGGCATCCACATGTTTTTAGTCCAATACAGCAAGTAGCCCAAACCTACGCCCAAAAAGAAGCGCGGCAACAATCCGGCAAACTGCAAATGAAAGACACTGAAAAGCAATGCCGTCATCCACACGGCCAACTGCGGGCGACCGGAATAGCTAGCCATTTTCTGCTGTATGATACCTCGAAACAATAATTCCTCGCCAATACCGGGTACCACACCGATAACCAGTAGGGTAAACAATAGCTCGCCCGTACTTTCCATATGGAGTAGGCCTGCTACCATCCGCTTGGCGGCCTGTTCCATTTCTGCAGCCCAATCGGGCATCGGCAACAGGCCATTTAGCCAAATCGCCCATTGAGAAAAAGCGAGGATGGCCATCAAAAACAAAATACCCGCTATGGCTAAATCTGGCTTAGGCCCACGTTTGAGTTTTAAAAAATCGAGCCATTGCCGACCATAAACCAGTCTGGACCAAAAAAGTGCTGCCAAGGTAAAAGTAAAGGTATGGGTTATCAAATTGGCAAATCGGAGAAACTGGCGTTCTTCATAAACGCTGTTTTTACCAAATGTCGGTAATAATTCCTGAACGGACAAGCCCATGTATTGCCCCAATAAATAGACCAATCCCTGTGCCAGCAGGCTAAACAAAGCCATCGACAACACCAATAAGGCCAACTGCCCCAATGCCGGTATAGTGGGTTGATTTTTGTCCAGATGCATAACTATGCGCTGATTCAAAGGGCGAATATAGGTTTTTTATCCAAACCTGAAGACTCTGCGTTCCTATACCGCACGTGATGGTACACGGATGACACGGATATAGCGGATGTACACGGAAGGTTCTTTCCACGCTGATCCGTTCTACCCGCTCAATTCGCGTTCCTATACCGCACGTGAAGGGGCACAGAGCGTGAAGGTAGGAATGTGTGTTTTTCAGACATGATTAACAGGGTTGACAGGATGTGGGTGCGGGTGAGGCCGCGAAAATCCGTCCACTCCGCTCCATCCGCGTTCCCTTCCCTTACCTCATCAAAAAAAAACAGGGCTTCCCCAATTACGAGGAAACCCCACAGTCAACTTGTTATTAGCGAGTTATGCCCTAAACGAGGGCTATTCTTCAGCCATAAACGGATAGCGATAATCCGTTGGAGGCAAAAAGTTTTCTTTAATAGACCGCAGCGAAACCCAGCGGTATAAATTCAAAATAGAGCCCGCCTTGTCATTCGTACCAGAGGCTCGTGCGCCCCCAAAAGGTTGTTGCCCCACGACAGCACCGGTTGGCTTATCGTTGATATAAAAATTGCCCGCTGCGTGCCGAAGCCGCTCACTTACATGAGCAATCACTTGCCGGTCTTTTGCAAAAATAGCACCTGTCAAAGCATAAGGCGAAGTTTGATCCACTATATCCAGCGTTTTCTCAAAATCCTTATCCGAATAGACATAAACCGTTAGCACAGGGCCAAAAATTTCTTCCTGCATGGTTACGTACATCGGATCTTTCACTTCTATAATAGTAGGCGCTATAAAATACCCTTTGGTATTGTCACATGTACCACCGGCTATGACCTCCGCATCGTCTGACTTCTTAGCATTCGTGATATAATTGCTAATTTTGTCAAAGGCACGAGCATCGATCACAGCGCCCATAAAATTAGTAAAATCTTCTGGTGAACCAACTTTTATGCTTGCAATATCGTCCAAAAGTTGGCTTTTCACCATTTTCCACAAGCTTTTCGGGATATACGCCCGCGATGCAGCGGAACATTTCTGGCCTTGAAACTCAAAAGCACCCCGAATTAAAGCCGTTGCTACAGCCGCCGGATCGGCCGATGGGTGAGCAATCACAAAGTCCTTGCCCCCTGTTTCCCCCACAATGCGCGGATAGGTTTTGTACTTGCCGATGTTTTTGCCAATGATCTGCCACATAGATTGAAACACCTTGGTACTGCCTGTGAAATGCAAGCCCGCAAAATCAGGATGCGCAAAGATAATATCGCCCGCCATCGGGCCATCTACAAAAATCAGGTTGATGACTCCGGCAGGCAATCCCGCCTCCTCCAATATTTCCATCAACAAGGCCGCCGAATAAATCTGCGTCTCGGCGGGCTTCCAAATCACTACGTTGCCCAACATGGCTGGCGTAGTGGGCAAATTGCCTGCGATAGAGGTAAAATTAAAGGGGGTAATCGCAAAAACGAAGCCTTCCAAAGGCCGGTATTCTGTACGATTCCATATTCCGTTGTCAGAAATGGGCTGGTCTTCGTACATCTCGGTCATAAACTGCGCATTAAAGCGCCAAAAATCGGCCAATTCGGCTACTGCATCTATTTCCGATTGGTGGATGGTTTTGGATTGCCCCAACATCGTAGCGGCATTGACCTTGGCTCGGTAAGGCCCCGAAAGCAAGTCGGCTGCTTTCAAAAAGATGGCCGCCCGATCCTGCCAAGCCATTTTTTCCCAGGCTGGCTTTGCCTTAGCAGCGGCTTCAATGGCTTGATGGACATGGCTCGAATCGCCTTTGTGAAAATAACCCAAAATATGATTGAAATCGTGTGGACAACTAAGGGATACCTTGCGATCGGTGCTTACTTTTTGACCACCAATGGTCATAGGCACATCCAATTGACTGGACTTAGCTGCTGCCAGTGCTGCCAACAACTCCTGCCGCTCGGGGCTACCCGGTTCATAATTCAATACCGGTTCGTTGACAGCTAACGGTACTTGAAAATATGCATCAGCCATGATATTCTGTTATGGTTTTACGGTTAGTGAAAATCTGACGCAGCAAAGCTAAGGAAAATTCGTCAAACAACTTTTCAAATGCAGCGCTTCATTTCATTGAATGCTCTTGCAAAAAGCGTTGCCATAAACTAGCAGACAGCGCTTCAAGCGCCATTTGCGAATCCACTACCTCAAACTGAATCGTATCGCCAGGTCGCAATTGAGCCAGAGGATCCATATCGGCGGCAATCACCTGTGCTATGCGATGGTACCCGCCTACCGTTTGCGCATCGGCCAACAGGATCAAAGCTTCGCCGGATGGGGTCACTTGAATGGTGCCTGGAATGACACCAGCCGAGATCAAAGCTTTTTTAGCCTCCACCCAGCGCTCCCACCCCTTTAAGCGGCAGGCCATCCGGTTGGAATCGTTGGCAACTTTGAACCGGGTACTAAAAAAAGTCGCGATTTCCATACTTGAAAAATGCACCAGTTCTGGCCCTTGCAATACCCGAATCCGAACGTTGGACGACAAATCGGGCTGCCATTCCGGGGTGATCATGCGATGAGAAGCAGCAGGGCGCACTTGAATTGAAATTTGATCCCCTTTTTTAAATAAACTTGCTGTGCATATCGCTTCCAACATGGGCAAATAGCTAACGCTCGACAACCAGGAATCTACCTGCCAGTCGCCACCCACGGCCAAATAGCTGCGGCAGCCCGTTATTGGTTTCCCAAATTGCAGCCTATTTTCGCCCTCCAATAAAATAGACTGGTACATCGGCGCAGCTACACCATTTAATACAGGCGACAGATTGGCGCCCGTCAGGGCTATCTGGCAGTTTCCTGAAATATCAATGTCCGGCCCCATTAGGGTGATCTCCATAACCGGGTGATCCGGTGGATTGCCTAGTAGCCAATTGGCCATACGGGCCGCCGTTTTATCCAATACGCCGCCCAGAGGAATACCATTTTGCTGGTGCCCCATTCGCCCCTCGTCTTGCAAACTTGTAAGCAAGCCCGGTTTTAAGCAGCGGAAAAAGGCGGTGTCACTCATAGCGCTCAAAAGGATTAAAGTGGTTGTTTTGAAAATGGGTTTCCAAATGGCGGAATAAAGCTTCCCCTATGGTGTAAAACTGAACTTGATCGCCCGGACTAAACAGGAAAGGCCGCTCCTTTTTGGGATCAAAAAGGGGTACAGGTGTTTGGCCAATCAACTGCCAGCCGCCTGGCGAAGCGAAGGGATAAATGCCTGTTTGTTCTCCGGCAATACCTACCGATCGGGCAGGAATACGCCCCCGTGGCGTTGCTTTTCGCTGGCAGTGCAAAGCAGCCGGCAGCTTTCCCAAATAAGGGAAGCCCGGCAAAAAACCTAGCATAAAGACCTGAAAAACCGTTTGGCTGTGCCAGTGAATGGCTGCTTCTTTCGATAAGCTGGTTTGTCGCTCGACCACTTCCCAATCGGGACCATGATACCAAACCGGGATGTATAAGCAGCGGCTTTCCGTTAAGGATAACCTTGAGGTATTCGCTTGCCAAATGGTCTGAATACGCCGTTCCAAGTCTTCAAAACCTACCTGCAAAGGATCGAACAGCAGCGTCAGGGTATCATAGGCCGGAATCAGGCATTTTACGCCTGGTAATGCCTTTTGCAAAATGGCAGTCCGCAACTGATGGACTTTTTGGTTGGTTTCCATAGCAATACCCGTTCCAAATCGGATAATCAAGGCACTGTCGCCGTATGGCAAAATGGGCAATTGAGCGTCCATTCAGAATGGGCTTATGGAAATACTGTTTTGGGATAAGATAAGGTGTATCGTTTGCACAATGGCCACCACATTGGGGTTATCGCCGTGTAGGCAGATGCTCTGCGCCTTTACGGTCACCCATGCGCCCGTATCGCTGCGCACTTCCTGGCGTTCCACCAAATTCAAGACCTGATGGGCAGCCTGATGGGGATCAAAAATGACCGAATCGGGTTCCTTCCGGCTTTTCAGCAAACCAGCCGCTGTATAGGCTCGATCGGCAAATGCCTCCGCGATAAAGGGCATTCCTCGTTTGTGAGCCATTTCTTCCATCACACTACCTGCCATCCCGAGCAGGATCAATTGCCCGTCCATTTCAGCGACGGCCTCCAATACGCATTCGGCCTCCCATTCATCCACAGCCGCTGCGTTATACAAAGCACCGTGTGGCTTGACATGTTTCAGCCGCCCGCCCAAACTCTCGGTCAACCCTTTTACTGCCGCTATCTGGTATTTTAGGAGGGCTTTTAATTCCTCAGGCGCTATTTTCATCGGGCGTCGGCCAAAGCCTTGCAA
The DNA here is from genome assembly GCA_937864265.1 of uncultured Saprospirales bacterium. Classification (GTDB taxonomy): domain Bacteria; phylum Bacteroidota; class Bacteroidia; order Chitinophagales; family Saprospiraceae; genus CALMIR01. The sequence continues at coordinate 50,980 of CALMIR010000163.1, forward strand.
GTCGGGATAAGAAGGATGAGCACCGATGTTGATGCCATAAGTCAGAGCCTTGCGAATGGTGTTTTCAATATGCAATGGATCGCCCCCATGAAAGCCGCAGGCGACATTACAGGAAGTAATAAAGGGAAAGACTGCCTCGTCGTTGCCCATCGCATAGTGGACAAAACTCTCCCCCAAATCACAGTTGATGTCTATGGTTGGCATAGCGAAAACCGATTTATTTTATTCAAAGATAGTGTATTCCAAGACTTGAAAAGCAGGAGTTTATTCAGCCAAAAATCAAAAATTTATACATTTGCACTTTGAAATGAAACAACTTACAGGGTTTATTTGTAGAAAAAGCAACTATTTTTTTATATAAACTACTGTTGAGCTATTCATTAACTGCTCCTAAAAGGGAAATATGCCAAAGAGCCTTTTAATTGTTGAGTCGCCCGCGAAGGCGAAAACCATAGAGAAATATTTAGGAAAGGATTTTACCGTGAAATCCAGCTTCGGACACATCCGCGACCTTGAGAAAGGCGAAACTGCGGTAGATATTGCCAATCGTTTCAAGCCCCACTATGTGGTACCGGCTGACAAGAAGCGCGTAGTCAAAGACCTGAAGGAATGGGTGAAAAAAGTGGATGAAGTGTGGCTGGCTACGGATGAAGACCGCGAAGGGGAAGCCATCTCTTGGCACCTGTGTCAGGTTTTAGGCTTAAACGAAAGAACGACCAAACGCATCGTTTTTCGCGAGATCACCAAGCCCGCCATCCAGAATGCCATCCAAAATCCCCGCAATCTGGATCTCAACCTGGTCAACGCACAGCAGGCCCGGAGGATATTGGATCGACTGGTCGGATACGAGTTATCTGGCATTTTGTGGCGCAAGATCAAAGGCAAACTATCTGCTGGCCGGGTACAATCGGTAGCCGTCAAGCTATTGGTAGAACGCGAAAGAGAAATCAATCAATTCAATAGCACCCCTTTCTTTCGGGTATCCGCCATTTTTAATGTCAAAAACGAGCAAGGTAAATGGGTGCAGCTCAAAGCCGAGCTTCCGCAGCGATTTGACACAGTAGGCGATGCCAAAAACTTTTTGGAGCGATGCCGTTCGGCCATTTATTCCATCAAAGATATTGAAGTCAAACCCCTCAAGCGCAAGCCTGCTCCCCCATTTACGACCTCTACCTTACAACAGGAAGCCAGCCGCAAGCTGGGCTTCTCAGTCAACAGAACGATGGTCGTTGCCCAACGCTTGTACGAAGCCGGGCACATTACCTATATGCGTACGGATTCGACAAATTTGAGCGAGTTGGCACTGCAAAGCATTGCCCATGAAGTAGAAAAGCAATACGGCAAGCAATTTGTGCAAACCAGAAGGTATAAAAGCAAATCGGCCAACGCGCAAGAGGCCCACGAAGCCATACGCCCTACCTACATCGAAAAGCAAAATGTATCGGGCGACCGCGATGAACAACGCCTGTACGAATTGATCTGGAAACGGACGGCTGCCTCTCAGATGGCCGATGCAGAATTGGAAAAAACCATCGTCAGCATAGGTATCTCTACCATAGCAGATGCGCAATTGAAAGCGGAAGGCGAAGTATTGAAGTTTGAAGGCTTCCTAAAAGTTTACCTCGAGTCGAACGACGATGAGGAGGAGGAAGAAACCAAAGGCATACTCCCCCCACTAAAAATTGGCCAGCAACTCGACTTAAACGAAATGACGGCCATTGAAAGCTTTACCCGCCCGCCTGCCCGATATACGGAAGCCGGATTGGTCAAAAAGTTGGAAGAACTGGGCATTGGCCGACCTTCCACTTATGCGCCCATCATCAGCAAAATCATGGAAGAAGACCGAGGCTATGTCGTGAAAGAAAACCGCGATGGCGAGCCTCGTGACTATCGCTTGCTTACTTTAGATAATAAAGGAAATATCGGCCAGCAAACCAAGACGGAAATGGCGGGTGCCATCAAAAACCGCCTGGTGCCAACCGATATGGGCATGACGGTCAGCGATTTTCTGGATGAGCACTTTCAGGGCGTGATGGACTACGGCTTCACAGCGGACATCGAAAAACAATTCGATACCATCGCCAGTGGTGGAAAAGACTGGGTGAATATTTTGCAAAATTTTTACCACCCTTTTCACGAAACCGTGGAAGAAACTATGGCTTCCGCCGAACGGCCTACCCGCGAGCGCGAGTTGGGTGTTGATCCGGAAACCGGACGTACGGTCATCACTCGTATGAGCCGCCTGGGGCCAGTCATCCAAATTGGCAAACCAGAAGAGCTAGAAGAAGGGGAAAAGCCTAGGTATGCCAACCTGCAACCTGGCCAGTCTATGGAAACCATTTCCTTCGACGAAGCCATCAAGCTTTTTCAGTTGCCAAAAGAGATTGGCACTTACAAAGGGCAAGATTTGGTGATCGGCGTGGGGCGTTTTGGCCCTTATGTGCGCTTTGGCGAGAAATTTGTGTCCATACCAAAAGGTGAAGACCCGCTTTCTTTGAGCTATGAGCGCGCCGTAGAACTGGTTAAAGCGAAGGAAGAGGAAGATGCGCCTAGTGGCACTTATAAAGGCTTGCCCATTACGAAAGGCAAAGGCCGATTTGGCCCCTTTATCAAATGGAACGACATGTTTATCAACGTGCCTAGCCGTTTTAAGCTCGATGAACTCACGCTGGAACAAATGCACGAATTGATTGAGAAAAAGATGGAAAAAGAAGCGACCCGCTATATCCACAATTGGGAAGCTGAGAAAATCAGCGTAGAAAACGGACGATGGGGGCCTTATATCAAATTCAAGAAGAAACTGATCAATTTCCCACGAGTAGATGGGCAAAAAGTTACTTCTGAAAGCGCTGCTGAAATGAGCCTGGAGCAAATCAAGACCATCATTGAGGCTGAAATACCGGATGCGTTCGCGTCGAAAAAGAAAGCGGCCGCAGCTAAAACAAGCTCCAAAACAGCAAGCAAGACAACGACTAAAAAAGCAAAAAAATAATTTCCTATGGCAGAAAAAAAGCAAGAACCGAACCAACTCAACATCGAGTTGTCGGAAGAAGTGGCAGAAGGCATTTATTCTAACCTGGCTATCATTTCACATTCTAACTCCGAATTTGTGGTCGATTTCATCCGCATGGTGCCTAATGTACCCAAGGCGAAAGTAAAATCCCGCATCATACTGACGCCACAACACGCCAAGCGCCTGTTGGTGGCTTTAAACGACAACGTCAAGAAATTTGAAGCTCAATTTGGGGTCATTACAGGCAGCGAACAGCCGCCATTTCCTCCAATGAATTTCAACACGCCAAAAGCGCAGGCATAAGGGTAGTTACTTTTGATTATACCTGCTCGGCACAAATAACCAATCCGTTCAAATCGTATCCATTTGGACGGATTTTTTTTATAAACATAGATTTATTTGAACAAATATTAGCTTTACTTGTCTTTAAGTTAGTAATACTACTAAATAAAAAATCAAAACTATCAAACAGATGAAATCACTATTGTTGAGTTTGCTGTTCAGTGTGTTAAGTTTATCTTCTATGTGGGCTAATAACCCCATTCCCGATGCTGTTCAAAAAGCTTTTCATCAACTATTTCCAGCAATAGAAAACCCTTTTTGGGAAAACCGCCAGGAAGGTCTAGTTGCCACTTTTAGAGATGAAGAGGGCTTTAAAAAGGTATTTTTCACACCAGAAGGCCAATGGCAGGAGACTCGCCTTAGGGTTTATCCGGCGGAATTGCCCATAGGCATAAAAAATTTCATCCAAACCCACTACCAGGTAGCAGACATAACCTACCTCGGTCGGATAGAATCAGCGGAAAGCGTTTATTATCGAATTGAATCGGAGTTGCCAGACCGAATTGTGCTGAAAAAGTTGGATGAGCAAGGTGTGCTCTTGCAAGAAGAGGTCATTTGGCTAAGCCTCAATGCTGATCAACTGTAAAACCTGTGTTTATATGCGCTTAAACAAAAGGGCTGCCTGAAAATGATCAGACAGCCCTTTTTATTTTTAACCTCGACGTTTTTACTAAACCTCAAAAGCTTAGTAAATGTGGATAGTCAATATTAGTTGAAAATATAGCGAACGCCCAAACGCATGCGCCAGCGAGAAGCCGTACCTGCGATGTTGAATGCATCTTTACCCACAGCATCACCAGCGCGATAGGTGAAACGAGGAGTAGTGCCATCTGTTTCGTAACCTTCCAACTGATACAGGAAGTAGTTGTTGAAATCACCAGGAACGGTATAAACAACACCCCAATCAGGATTGATCAAGTTAGCCAGGTTAAAAATATCCAGAGACAACTGCAAACGGTGGGTGCTTTCTCCAGCGTTTACGCCAAAATCCTGACGGATAGCAAAGTCAAAGATGCTGGTGAACGGAGCAGTACCGCCGTTTTTCTCTGCATAGCTGCCGCGATTAGCACTCAAGTAATTGTCGTCTTCTATGAAAGCATTCAGGTTGTTCCACTGCTGAGCAGCCGTCACTGTATTGCCATCGCTGTCGTTGTAATCAACCAAGTTGATGTCAGATGCATTAGCAGGAATGTAAACCAAACTGCGGTTGGCGCTGGTGCTTCCCGTTTCGTTGTTTATGTTTCTACCATTGTTACCTCCGATTACATAAGAGAAGGCAGTACCTGATTGGCCGTTGTAGAACAAAGAGAAAGTAGTAGCCGCATTTTCAGCAGCATTCCACTTCAACTTATAGCTAAAAGCCGATACAATTCTTGAACCCAATGCATAGTCAGAGCGTCCGTATTCTGGGAAGTTGCGACCATCTATACTAACCTGACCGCGCCATTGAGAAGAGTTCTGAGAAGAAGTACCCTCGTTAACTGCATACGCATCGCCATAAGTGTAGGCCAAGAAGGCAGAAAGACCAGAAGTAAAATCTTTTGCCAATGAAGCAGTAACGTTGTAAGTATAACCTTCGCTGGTGTTTGAACCTACATAAACAGCACTGTAAGTTGGGTCGATATTGGTTCTGGTATAAACCGGGCGGTTATCAGGTGAACCCGTCCAGTTAAAACCTACTGTAGGATCAGAGTTGATATTGGTATAAACGATATTGTTCAAAGTCTTGGTGTAAATACCTTCCAAAGAAGCTTTGATACCGCCTGGCAAAGTGTGATCCAATGCCAAGTTAGTACGGAATACCTGTGGGTATTTGAAATCTCTGGTAAAGATGTCGATTTGTCCAGAAGGGATCTGAAAATCAGGGTGCGTGTATTGCTTCTGAATGTCTGGCTCAAAAGCAACGCCACCCGAGATGTTTCTTTCATCCACGCGACCTAATGTCAAACCGTTGTTGTTGTACATCGCACCTGGCCATACAAATGGAATACGGCTGGTGAAGATACCCAAACCACCGCGCAATACGGTACGGCGATCGCCCGTCAAGTCGTAGTCGAAGCCCAAACGCGGAGAGAACATCAACTGACCATCTGGTGCTTTTCCTGCTTCTATATCTTTAGCAATGTCATAATTAGCTTGCATCAATGGCAAGGCTGTCTGATTGAAATATGTATCTTCCTCTGGATCGGAAGTAATCACTGGCAAATCAACGCGCAAACCGGCCGTCAAAGTGAATTGCTTATTGACCGCCCATTCGTCCTGAACATACAGACCAAATTGAGCTGCGTTGAACTCAGCAGCAGCGGCAGAGCCGTCACCAGTAATGTTATCCACCAATGAGTAAGCGCGGTCGTATTCGATGGCCAATGAATCGTTCAAGAAATCATTGAGGCTAGCAAAGCGGTAGGTACCGTAGTTTTGGCCAATGAACAAGTTGTAAATGCTGTAAAATTCATTGTGTGTACCCAGAGTAATCGTATGGTTGCCCTTGTACAACTTCAGGTTGTCCGTAATAGAAAGGATGTCCTGATCCAATGCGTTACCAGTAGAAAATTCTTCAGACCCCAAACGGATAGTACCTGCACCATCATTGATGAATACGTATGGAAAATCACCGCCAATTGGGTCGCGGTCGTCGCGAACTGTTGTGTAACCGATGATCAGGTTGTTAGACAAAGCATCGGTGAAACGGGAGTTCAATTCCAAAGCACTAGAGTTGGTAGTACTTGGGAAGAAAACACCGTTGTTGGAGAAATTGAGGGTAGCGTTGTTACCTGGATTGCGGTTAAACTGCTCGGCTTTGGTATATTGATGGCGCAAAGTCAAGCGGTTTTTATCGTTCAGGTTGATGTCGATTTTACCGAACAATTTCAAACCTTGCAATTCGTCGGAAGTGCTGCCAAAAGTACCAGGATCGTAGTTATATGTGTTGATCAGGAAATTGCGCAAGTTATCCAAGTCAGCACTAGAAGAGTTGCCTGTGTAGTTTTCGATTTCGAAAGGAGCAGGCGTTTCGTCGTCCTGAATTTCAGCGTTCACAAAGAAGAACACTTTGTCTTTGACAATAGGGCCACCCAAAGAAGCACCATAAGTAGTTTGTACAAACTCATCCAGTTTAGCTGGCTCAATGTCCAAACGTTCAGCCAAAGTACCATTGGTTTCACCGGCCAGGCCTTCGTTCTGAAAAAAGTAGTAAGCCGTACCCGCAAATTTGTTGTTACCAGACTTGGTTACCGCGTTGATACCACCACCTGCGAAGCCACCCAAAGTAACATCGTAAGGAGACAGTACTACCTGTAATTGATCGATGATGTCAATGCTGAATGGCGCAATACCAGTCTGGCCACCATTCGTACCAGAAGAAGCCAAACCGAATACGTCGTTGTTTACAGCACCATCGATGTAGATAGCGTTATAACGGTTGTTTACCCCAGCAAAAGAAATACCATCGCCGAAAGCGCTGGCTTGAGGAGTCAGCCTCAAGTAGTCATCGATATCACGATTCAAAGTAGGCATCACATCGATGTCATCAGAAGTGATCTGCGAACTGGCACCCGCGTTCTGCCCAGTAATACCTGCAGAAGCCACTACCTGAATTACATCTAAATCAATAGCAGATTCTTGTAATTCAAAATCTTTTTTAAGGGTTTCACCCAAGCGAAGGAATGTACCTTCCAAATTGAGGTCAGCATACCCGGTGTAAGAAATGGTGATGTTGTAAGGCCCCCCTACGCGCATACCCGGTATGCGGTAGTTACCTCCTACATCGGTAGAAGTGCCGTAAAGCGTACCTGAAGGTTGGTGAATAGCAACCACATTAGCGCCGATTAACTCTTCGCCATTTGCATCCAGAATTTTCCCCTGCATGGAGGAAGTAGTCACGCCTTGTCCAAAAGCTAACGTACTGATAGCCAAAAATAAGACGAGGCTTAAAAGAGGTTTGAAGAAATTGGAAAAATTCATAAACCTAGTGAATTTAGTGAGAGAATTTTAGCTATAAAGTTAGGCAAAAATAGCCATCTAATGTTAAGAAAATATTAACTTTTATCACCGAACGCATTCTCCGAAAAACGTTTTAGATGGACTCATAGTCGAATGAAGTTTTTAAATTCGTTGTATTAACGGTCTTTCAAAATTTACTTCTATATCACTTTTATTCCCAAAATTTTTTGAAAGCAGTTATCCGCTTTTTGAAAATCGTTTAAATTTTTTTTGCCCCTGGCTTTTCCATGTTTTATACCCTATTTTTGCAAAAAAATTTTTCCAAATACCAAAATATCCATTATGAGGCTATTCAACACTATTTTTACGATGCTGCTCTCTGTGTGCCTTTCTTTGGCCACCGCCCAGCAAAACTTCAGCGTTGCTGTACAAAGCAATTTCTTCAACCCCTCAAACCTGACTGTTACGGTCGGAGACACCGTTACCTGGATGAACCTGGGAGGCAATCACAACATCAACGGAACAACCGCCACTTATCCTGGCAACCCAGAGAGTTTTGGCAACGGCGCCCCATCCAGCGCGGCTTGGACTTATCAGAAAGTTTTCACCCTGCCCGGCGTTTACGCCTATCAGTGCGATCCGCATGTGAGCTTTGGCATGATAGGTGCTGTTACCGTAGAAGCCATCACCACTGATCTGGTTTTAACTGGTGTTTTTGACGGCCCGCTGCCCAACGGCACGCCAAAAGGTGTGGAATTATATGTACTCAACGATATTGCCGATTTGAGCGAATATGGTCTAGGTTCCGCCAATAACGGAGGCGGCACAGATGGTGTAGAATTCACCTTTCCTGCCATATCGGCCAACGCAGGCGATTATTTGTACGTGACCAATGATGCCCTTCAATTTGTCGCCTTCTTCGGTTTTGCTGCCGACTTTGAAGATGCTTCAACAAACTCATCTGTTTCCATCAACGGCGATGATGCCATGGAGTTGTTTAAAAATGGCGTAGTAGTGGATGTTTTTGGAGAGATCGACGTGGATGGCTCAGGTACTGCTTGGGAATATACCGACGGTTGGGCTTATCGCCAAAATGGCACAGGCCCCGACGGCAGCACCTTTGTACTTTCCAGTTGGAGCTTCAGCGGCATTGATGTATTTGACAATACGACGGAAAATGCCCAGGCTACACCACCATTTCCTTTTGGCACTTACAATCCCTCAGGCACTGGTGTACTGAATGCCAATGACGATTTTGCTTCGACGAACATCAATCAGAGTGTTCAGGTAAATGTACTGAGCAACGACTTTTTGCCCAATGGCGTTACCGCTTTTTCAGTCACTACCAACCCAGAGAGCGGCTCTTTTACAATAGGCGCGGACAACAGCATTACTTATACTCCTAATCAGGATTTCTGCGGTGTTGATGCGCTTGAGTACGAAGTTTGCGACAATATAGGATGTAGCAATGGTATTTTGTTGATTGAAATCATTTGCCCGGCCTTTTATCCGGTTTATGATATTGGCCTGGTCAATACCGAAAATGCCGCTGGTGTAGCAGATTCTATAGGCACCAGTTGTGAACTGCATGGCATCGTTTACGGGGTCAACCTGCGTCCTTCTGGCCTCCAGTTTACTATTATTGATGGCAGTGGTGATGGTATTGGCGTTTTCAGCAACTCCGGAAATTTTAACTACACCGTGAATGAAGGCGATGAAATCGCGGTAAGAGGCATCATCGAGCAATTCAATGGCCTTACGCAAGTTGCGCTTGATACTGCTTGGTTGGTTTCCCAAAACAACAGCCTGCTAAGCCCATCCTTGATTACATCACTTTCAGAAACCACCGAATCCAATCTGGTGAAAATGGAAAATGTTACGCTGGTAGATCCCACTCAATGGACAGGCATGGGTTCTGGCTTCAACGTAGATGTAACCGATGGTACTAATACGATAACCGTGCGGATAGACAATGATGTAGAACTGTATAGCATGCCTGCGCCAAACGGCGTTTTCCACGTGACTGGTATCGGTGGCCAATTCGATTCCTCCGAACCATTTGATGAGGGCTACCAGTTGTTGCCCCGCTATATGGAGGATATTGACATCGTGTCAAGTGTGAACGATCCGGCTTTGGGTGCTCAAATTCGCGTTTTCCCCAATCCGGCTTCCCAACAACTGTTCATCCGTTCTGAAACCGAGTTGGACAGAGTCAGTATCAGCAATAGCTTTGGACAGGTGGTACTCCACAATACCCAGCCAGGCCAGGTATTGGATATACAACTTCAGCATTTGCCAGCAGGTATTTATGCCCTCACTTTCGTAAAAGGCAACCAACAGTGGTCAGAAAAACTGGTCATTGAATAAACCTTCTATAGCAAAAAAACATTATTTAGAGCGGTGGGTGATTGCATGTCACTCACCGCTTCTAATTTCAATCAATGAAAACAGATAAAAAAATCGGCATTGCCCTATCCGGGGGCGGTGCAAGAGGAATCGCCCACATCGGAGTATTGAAAGCGCTAGAAAACAACCATATTTTTCCAAGCTATATCGCAGGCACCAGCGCAGGCTCTATTGTCGGAGCCTTATACGCTGCAGGGCATAGCCCCAAAAAAATGATGGAAATCGCCAAAGTAGCCAGCCTGTTCAAGATATTCAAAATGGGTATTCCTTATGCCGGGCTAACCAAGCTCACGTATTTGAAGGAAGTGCTGAGTGCCAATATCGAAAGCGACAGTTTTGAAGCCTTACAGAAAAAGCTGTTTGTCACCATTTCCAATCTGAATACTGGCACTATTGAGTGGCGCAGTTCAGGCCCGCTATTCGATGTTGTGACGGCTTCCTGTTCCATCCCACTGCTTTTTCAACCCGTTGAAATGGATGGCCAACTGTATGTAGATGGCGGCTTGTTGGACAATTTACCGGTAGAACCCCTGCATGGAAAAGTCGATATCATTATTGCTGTCAATGTGATGCCCAATATAGCGTTAGAAACCAAAAACATCCAAAATGTTTTCAGTATAGCTATGCGTTGCTTTGATTTATCTATTTTAGCCAATTCCCGCCCCAACTTAAAACTCTGTGATTTCCTGATAGAGCCAAAAGAACTCAACGATTACAACATTTTCCAATTCAGCAGCTATCAGGAAATGTACGAAATAGGGTACAAAGCTGCTGCCGCCCAAATAGGAGCCATAAAGACCTTAATAGACAATGCCTAGTCACGCAGAAAAATTAACTTCCCAATTTTGTCCTTAATCTAGCGGACTAAACGGTTCATTTTAAGTGTGTTCGCTAGTGCTGTCGGTATTAAGTAGCGGGTAATATAAAATGAGGTTATTTTGCCGCCAGAGAAGGCGTGAGGAGCGAGCATAGCGGGACTATGTGAGCGACGAGCAACGCGGTATGGCGGCAAAAGAGTCCATTTGATAACCTGTTATTTAGTGCCGACAGCACTAGAGCAAGGACTTTGGTAAATTGGGAAGTAATTTTTTGCACACTACTTTATGCCTATGTACGATGTTATTAATCAATATGTTAATCGATGCGTGAGCTTTCAAGAAGAAGAGCTGGCCTTGTTCAATAGCTTGCTTCAGTATCAAGTTGTTCCCAAAAAAACGTTCCTGTTGCAAGAGGGGGAAATCTGCCAGTTTGAAGCCTATATCGTCAAAGGCTGTATCAAGTCCTACTTCTTGAATGAAAACGGTTTTGAAGTTATTTTAACTTTTGCAACAGAAGATTGGTGGGTGAGCGATATGGCCAGTTTTCACGAGCAAATACCGAGTCGCATGTACATCGAAACACTGGAAGATTGTGAGTTGCTGGTACTCAGCCCTAGCGCAAAAGAAGTATTGCTCGAAAAAGCGCCCCGCTTTGAACGGGTTTTTCGGTTGATGGTGCAGCGCCACCTCGCTTCCTATCAAGAGCGCTTGTTTGGCAACATCGCCAAATCAGCTCAGGAACGCTACCTCGATTTCCTTCAAAAGTACCCTACCCTACCCTTGCGCGTTCCCCAGCACCAAATTGCTGCCTATTTGGGCATCAGCCCCGAATTTCTAAGTAAAATACGCGCCAGGCTGAGCCATAAATGAAATAGATGGAAAGGCGGATGGGGCGGATCAAACGGATTTTCGCGGCCTCACCCGCACCCACATCCTGTCAACCCTGTTAATCATGTCTGAAAAACACACATTCCTACCTTCACGCTCTGTGCGCCTTCACGTGCGGTATAGCAACGCGGATGGGGCGGATCAAACGGATTTTCGCGGCCGCACCCGCACCCGCATCCTGTCAACCCTGTTAATCATGTCT
>CALMIR010000164.1 GCA_937864265.1 uncultured Saprospirales bacterium
GTATTCCATCCCGGTCAAAATGCGGGACAACAACTACGTACCGGGTACGGGATCATACTCGATTAACTACAATCGGCTGGATTTGCGTATTGCCTACAACGATCTGTATGGCAATATGGCTCTAATGGGAGTGACAGATAATTTTATGGGTGATCCCATTACAACCACTGATATTTCAAGCGAGGATATTTATATCATCTCCCAAAAGACTTTGACCCAAACTCCTAGCATCCAAATAATTGAAGGAACTGGACGCCTATTTGAAATCAAAACCACCCTGCCGCTAGAGCCTACCCAAGGGGGCAGCATGGCCTTTGATATCGAATACTTCCGACTGGAATACAGCAGCACCGGAGAATGCTGCCAAGCTCCGGTTATAGATGGCACATTCACCATCAATGAACCTTTTCCCTGCCAATTGAATACCGACAAATATATTTCTATTGAGGGGGCTTATTTGGATGGAAACAACTGGCACTATCCCGTATATTTCCGAAGCACAGGAGGTGATCCCATCGCTTTAAACCAATTGCTGGTGGAAATCGAACTGGAGAGTAGTGGCGATCTTGGTCTGGATGTTTTGGCTACTCGAAACTCTATTAACCCCGATGCTTGTCCAGGATCATGCAGTGCAGGCGGTGGCATACCCAACAACAACTGCATAGATGTGTATCAGGTGGACGGCAAATGGCGGATAGCCTATGGTTATTGTCAGTTGGCATCGCCTGTTTTTGAGCAAGTACTCTTTGAAATCGTTACCGATGCGGCTTACGGATGTCTGAGCGATTTCAGAATTGTGCGTGCGCAGTGGGAAGACAACATAGCCAATCAGGATGCCTACTGTGTTTTTGATTTTGGGAAAAGTTTTTCCGATAGAGATACTAAAGGCAAAGTGCAACTGATAGACACGGGTTGCCCAATAGCAGCAACTGATATTTGTATGATAGCTATTGCATCGCCCGATTGCAGTTGCTTGACTGAAGGTGGTTGTGAAGAAAGGCAGACCACCGATGCAGAGGGCTTCTTTGCTTCAACATCCTACTGCCGACAAGCAGCCGATACCAAAATGCGGGCTTGCAAAGAAGATGATATCCTGGCCTATGTTTCTACTTACGATTTGTTCAGGATGAGCCAGGCGCTTTTGGGCGTAGCTCCTTTTACCGAACCTTGGCAAGTTATTGCAGCTGACGTGAACGCCAGTGGTGGCGTAACGACACTGGATTTGATTGAATTGAGAAAAATCATACTTTCTATTGAAGATGATTTTCCCGACGGAGGGCCGGCTTGGCGCTTTATACCCTGTGGCCACGAAATAGAGGGAGTCCCCCCTTCTGGATTGACCATTGATTACAGCAATATCAACTCAGTGGTTTGCCTTAGCCCGGGTTCAGCGCCATGCTTTGAGGCCATCAAGATAGGCAATGTCACTTCAGATGCTTGTGTTGTGCCTGAACCTCAAGGGCAACTCGTTATCAATCTGGAAAATGGTACGGTAGAAAGCAATTATTACAATTTGCTACTCGAACCCCAAGGCTTCACCAATATAGCTGCTTTTCAATTTGCGCTGCGCTACGAAAACACCAAACTCGACTTCAGCAGCTTGCATCAGGAAGACCTGATTTGGGTGGACAACGACATCAAACACGACGTACCCACAGAACCTAATCTGCTAAATTTCAGTTGGTATGGCGAAGACGGCAGCCAAAAGTCCCTGATTAACAATCAGGAAATGATGCGTTTGCGCTTCCAAAAAATCCAAAGCCAATCGGATTACCGAAGCGGATTTAGTCTCGACGAAAGCGAACTACCTGCCCGCGCCTGGCTGGCCGACGGTACGCCCCTGCAAATTGTACTTCAAACAGGCGGCGGCCACGCACCGGGAAGCATCAAGCCTGCGATTCCTGGCGAGGGCAGCGACTGGGCCATAGAAGCCGAACCCAATCCTTTTGAAGAACTGCTGCGCCTGCGTATAAATACCACCTACACAGGAGCAGCCACCTTGACCATATACGATGCCAGCGGGCGCGAAATGCACCGCCAAGACCTAGACGAAGGTGACAACATTCAACAACTGGAAATCCCCACAGCCAACTGGCCTGCAGGGGCCTACTACTACCGCCTGCAAGCAGCAAGCCGAGAATGGAGCGCCAAGCTGTTGAAACAATAAGTCGTTTTCCCAGAGTCAGAGAGTCGGCAGGCACTTCAAAAGTGCCTGCCGACTAACATGTGTATTCCAATTTTTCTCCTAAAATCAGGTTTCATGAAATCATTGCTCTACCATATACTCACGGCAGTAGTGTTATTGCCTCAGGGTAGTAATGCCCAATGCTGGGAATCGATTCTCTATTTCTATGAACAATACCAGGAGGATGAATTCATCCACCGCATCCACTTTATCAACGATAGCACAGGTTGGGTACTAGGAATAATCGCTTATCCACCAGCCACCTTGCTTAAAACGACGGATGGAGGCGAAAGCTGGCAGCACTTACCCAATACACCTGTAC
>CALMIR010000165.1 GCA_937864265.1 uncultured Saprospirales bacterium
TCCAACCCTCTTCGCGCAGCGAAGGGGGTTTTTTTATGCTTACCGGAACGTTTGAGCTGGCTCAAAAAGGGGAGGGAAGCATAAAAAAACCCGGGTATCACCCGAGGTTGGAAATGGTTTGAAGCGCCCCCCCCTTTCGGATGGGCGCAGCCAATCCGCTTCCGACCTCAAACATTTCCAACCCTCTTCGCGCAGCGAAGGGGGTTTTTTTATGCTTACCGGAACGTTTGAAGATCGAATCAATTTTTGTAATGCCGGACAATTACCGGATAGCCTCACCGTTGATAGTCTTTTGACCGATCATCCTTCTATTCCATTCAATCCGGACATAGCCACCACTTTTTTTAGAGCCGGTCTAATTGAAGCATGGGGACGCGGAACGCTCAAGATTATGGAGGAGTGCCGTAAAGCTAATCTTCCTTCTCCGGTTTTTTCTAGCGATTCCTCCGGCTTTGCTACCGAATTTAAAAGAGTTCTCGAAAAAAGTTCGGGAAAAAGTTTGGAAAAAATCCTTGAAATGATGAAAATCAACCGTTCCGTGACCATTGCAGAATTAGCTGAACACATTAATATCTCTACCCGCGCTGTTGAAAAACAAATTGCCAATTTGAAAGATGAAAACAGGATTAGGCGGGTAGGAGGAACAAAAGGCGGCCATTGGGAAGTTATTGAAGGGTGATTTTTCACCGAACCAGTTCGGGAAAAATGTCGGGGAAAACGTCGGGGAAAAATCCTTGCCTTGATTAAAGAAAACAGATATATTGCTATTCCCGAGTTGTCTGAAAAGATTGGTGTCACCGAACGTACCATTGAAAGGAACCTACAAAAGTTGCAAGAGGAGCATTTGCTCAAAAGGGTTGGTGGAGCAAAGGGCGGCCATTAGGTACTTGTTGAGATTTAGTATCATTGGTATCAATAACCGCTGTAAATTCTTGTCCTAAACGACTGAAATATTTCGTAGCATGATTGAAGCGTACGACATTCAAAAGCACATACATCATTATGCTGTTTGGACTGCGGCAAGAGCTAGTCAAAGAGGATTTACAAAAACGGAGCATATTCAGGCGGCTATAGATGCTACTGATTTAAGCGCTCTGGCAATGGGAGAATTGTCGGAAATAAAGGAATCAAAGGATTTTGATCATTATCACAAAAAGGTGTGCGCTTCTTTAAAGGCGTATTTCAGTGAAAATAACCTGCCATTTTGTTCTTATGGACGAGTGGCTAAAATCGTTGCTATTTACCTGAAAACCGCAGTCGTTCTGCCTACTCATGGTAAGGGGCCATTGGCCGCCATGATTCATCCGCCCATCGATTCGATTTTACTGAAAAACCTGCACAGGCAACCTGCATATAAGCAGTATAAACTGAACCAATATAGGTGGACTGCCCTCCAAGAACAGGAATACTGGGCGCTGTGGGAAATACTGAAAAGTATTCAAAAGCCGCCCTATTGGCAGCTAGAAAGATACTGGACATCGGGATATTGCTCATTCGTCAGTTCGCCAACTTAGCATGGCCGCTGCTATATCGGCAAAAAGAAAAGTCTGCCTTGTTCACCGCACTTTTACCTGGCCATTCATTAGCATGGGGAGAAGCCAGTCTTTTAGTTCATTCAAATGCTGGTTTTGAAAAGCATGATTGGTTCAATATTCGTCCCAGGCATACTTCAAGCCAATCTCTTGCCGGATGGTATCTAGTACTTCCGTCAATTCCAGACTGGACGCCAGCGGCCAAAGCGGGCTCTCTTTCAGGTCGTATTTCAGGCAGTGCATGACTTCTTCGGCTTCGTAGGCGTAGCCGTTATTGTTCCATTGAAACGGAAAATATTCCATCCGGCCATCGGCGTGGAGCAGGCTCATATTGGTTGGCTCGTGCCAACGCGTGTGCAGGTGTATGACGCCCTTTTCCCCATAGATGAAAGCTTCGGTTTTGGTTCGGGCGCGGATGCTGGCGTGTAAGTGCGCCATGCGGCCATCTTGATAGTGGAATAAAATACCCGTTTCCTCATCAACGCCTGTGGTTCCCAAATGGGCTATAGCTTTGATTTGATCCGGCCGGCCCAAGATGAACAAAGCTAAAAATACCGGATAAATACCAATATCCAGCAGCGCACCACCGCCCAGGGCTGGGTCGTACAAGCGGCTTTCCGGGTCAAAAGGGGCTTGAAACCCGAAATCAGCCTTGACCGTATAAACCTTACCAATCATATCGCCGCTAATCAAGCGCAGCATTTGAGCCGTAGTAGGCAAAAAACGGGTCCAAAGCGCTTCCATAAGGAAGGTATTCGAGCTTCGAGCCGCTGCAATCATGGCCTTCACTTGTTGGCCATTCATGGCAAAGGGTTTTTCGCAAAGAACGGGTATCCCCTTTTCCAAAAAAAGCAGCGTGTGCTCGTAGTGGCTGCTGTGTGGCGAGGCGATATATACCACATCCAGATCGGGGCATTCCAGCATGGCTTCATACGAGCCGTAAGCGAAAGGTGCGCCGTACTGGCGGGCAAAAGCATCAGCTCGCGCATGGTCGCGCGAAGCCACAGCATGAAGCCGGGCATTGGGAAGTGTCGCCAAATCCTGTGCAAATTTATGGGCAATTTTGCCAGGCCCTACGATGCCCCAATTGATAATGTCAGTCATAGCAAAGGGTATATTTGTAAAATAGTATTAACTCCAAGTGATTACAGCACCGGGCAAAAAATCATAGCAGCCTTTTGAGCGACGGATGAACAATTTTTTATTGTAAGGATCATTCCGATCTAGCTCATTTTTTGAAAGAATACTGTTGACATACTGTCGTTTGGTTCTGTACTCTGCTAAGATGCCGGGGGGCAAATCTTCCACGTATTCCATAAAATCATCCATGCGCATTCCTTGTTCTGCAATCGGGTCATCAAAACTAAAAATTTCCATGCGCAGGGCATTGAGTAGGTTGATTAGGAAAAACTCCATGCTTTTGTGGTTGATGATGTACAATCGATTCTCGTATCGGCATTGTGCGCCAGGTGGGGCGAGCTTGGGATACCAGCTTTGTAAAAACTTCTTACTGATCTTGCGTTGGTCGTATCCGAGCAGCAAATGTTGTAATGCGTTACGCCCAAAGGCATCTTGTTGATTCAGAGCTGCTTTTTGATCGATAAAAAAATAGAGTAGATCAATTTTACCGAATTGAGCAGCCAACATTAGCCCAGTGCTTTTCTCTTCATTGACAGGAATATTTACACCGAACTTAGCGATAATTTGTTCTACTCCTTTGCGGTTGTTGTTCTTGATGTAGTTGGCCAGTTGTTGTTGCCCTTTTTGATATTCACCGAGGTATTGTTTGGCCGGGCCGTACTTTTTTTCGGCTTGTAAACTGAAAATTAAGTCGATACGAAAACGGTTTTTCGCATAGCGAAACAAACGATCAAGGTCGGCATTGTCGAACTCTGGAGTCTGGCCAAATATTTTTTCAACTAATATTTCGGCTTCTTCGTTACTGATGTACTCAATGCCTTTAAGCCGAGCACGAATGGCTTCAGCTTGTTCTATTTTGCCTTGTGCCTCTAAGCGATCTGCTTCTTTCAGCCACTCTGTTTCATCACTTTTTTGTATTTCAATATTGATTGCTTGACTAACGTTTGTTACCTGCAATAGTTTCAACAGGTCATTTTTAGTTGCCGCTTCTATGAGATACAAGTTTTGTACCGCTCTTGTGAAAGCTACATAAAGCGAATTGATATAGAACTTATAGACCTCCTGCTCTTTATCTGTTTTATCACGTGCACGTGCATAGCGAAAATGCTCATCTTGCAAATCTTCAAGGGTTACGCCTGCGGCAATTTCACGGAATTGGTTGTCGTATTCACTGATGAAGTTGATGAGTATGATATTGTCATATTCCAACCCCTTGGCTTCTTGTACGGTGAATATAAGGGGTGTTTTGAAATATTGGCCTACTTGGGCTTTGTGAGCCTTATCCATAACGAGTATGGCAAATTTGGCCGAACCTTCCGTGCGTTTGTTTAACTCCTTCTTGACTTTATCATCGTCTTCAAAAAAAAAGATTTCACCTTTGGCCTCTGCAACCGTTTGTATTAGATAAGTACTTTCTTTATCTATTGAACCAAAGCGGGCATTCTTGATTTTTAACAGATCATTTGATAACCTGGTAACGTTCCATGAATTCCGGTAATTGGTTTTTAGTATCCGCAAGGCACTACCTTGAAGGTCTTCTTGAAAGAAAAGGCTTTTGATTTTTGACCAGGAAAAAAAATTGGGGTGTACAATTTGATTGGAATCGCCGCTCAAGATGAAATTTCCAGGCGTTTTTAGTGCTTTGAGGATAAGTAGAAGCTGGATATTGGTAATGTCCTGTACTTCGTCAATAACGATAAAGTCATATTTAGGGCTTACCTTTTCAAGGTATTGGTAGGCGATGATATTGCTATCGTAGTAGGTTTGCTCTTTTAAAAAGTCCAGGTACTTTTCAAAAAGATCATAAACGCTGCTGCGTTCTTCTTTCAGGAAAATAGATTGTTTAACACCGAGTTCGATGTACCGCTGCCGAGTGAGATATGGGGCATCGGTGACCGAACCGGTAAGTACACCTTTGAATTCTTCAAAAAGCTTGTAAGTATCCTTGAACTTGAAGCGCTGTCGCAAACCGCGTTCGTACCACCGCTCGAAAGTGCGGTAGTCTAGCTCCTTACCTTGTGGAATGTAAATACTCTGTAAGTAAGTGGAAAAGGACAGGAAGTCCACATCTTGGTTTTCGTTTTCATAGCTATTGGCTTCGTATATACGCTGAGAATTTTCAACAAGAAAAGGCGATAGGGATAAATAGGCGACATGCCCCCTGTAGTTTTTCATTTTTTCCAGCGTCAGAGCCGTTTTTCCACTTCCGGCTGATCCTATGATAATCAGCGGTGTTGGCAGATCGTATATTTCTTCTTGATCGGCATCTAATGAAATGAATTTATCCAGCAGGTGAAAACGTTTTCCTTGCGGATTAACATATTTAAGTTGTACTTGTACCTCAGGTACTGCGATTTCTACAAAATGCTGCTCCTTTACAATTGCACCCCTTAGGAATCTTGATTTTTCATATTCGTGGTTCGTGATGACTTCAAGGAGCAAAATATAAGTTTCCTCTTTGTGTTTAGCAAATTGGAATAATAAGCGGTTCTCATAATCTAGCTTGGCTCTGTAATAACCAGCATTTTGCATTTTTTTAACCTCTGCCGATTTAAAGCCCCCTTGGGCAAGCATTTTTTCAACTTTATTAACCTTGCTTTTAAGTCCCTTATAATCCAACTCGTTATAGTGTAAAACTTGCATGCAGCTTTTTTTTAAGAAATGCAAAAGTAGTACTTTAAAAAATGGATTTTTCGGTCAGCGTGGTAAACATTTCCAAAACCTGGATACCTAGTTCTGAATTGCCGTGGTCATTAAGTGAGGGGCTCCATACTGCGATGCTCCACTCGCCCGGATAAACGGCTACGATACCGCCACCTACACCGCTTTTGCCAGGCAGCCCCACACGGAAGGCAAATTCACCGGCTTCGTCGTAAAAACCACAGGTAAGCATGACGGCATTCAGACGCTTGGCTTGGCTTTTGGTGAGGATGCGCTCGCCTGTAGCCGGTATGACACCGTGATTGGCCAGTAGTAAAAACGCAGTGGCTAGTTCTTTGCAGGTCATAGCTACCGAGCATTGATGAAAATATACATCCAACACATCAATGACTTTGTGCCGCATATTTTGGTGGCTTTTCAAAAAGTAAGCCAAAGCGGCATTGGTGTATCCTGTATCCCATTCGGAGCTTGCTACTTCTTTATCGTAGCTTATGTTTGTGTTGCCGGCCAGTTTTCGGATGAAGGCCAGCAATTCCGCCTTAGCATCGGGAAATAGGGCCATCAATACATCGTCCACTACCAAGGCGCCAGCATTGATAAAGGGATTGCGGGGTATGCCTTTTTCATATTCCAATTGCACGAGCGAATTAAAGGGATTGCCAGAAGGTTCTATTCCCAGGCGTTGCCAGAGCGCTTCGCCAATCTTTGAAAAGGCCAATACCAGCGAAAATACCTTGGCGATACTTTGAACGGAGAATTTTTCTTCGGCATCGCCGTAGGAAAAAGTTTTTCCATCAATAGTCACCAGGGCAATGCCCAGTTTGTCATCGGGTACTTTGGCCAGTGCTGGTATATAAGTAGCTACGTTGCCCTTTTTGGGATGTTTTTTTACCGTTTCCGCAATTTCTTCTAAAATAGCCTGATAATCCATGCTTTGTGGTAGCTTTTTCGTTTCTTTCGCGAAAGATTGCAGATTTTTTCAAGACTATGAATAATATAGACAGCATTAAAATCAACTTTAACCAGGATCAGCTTTTTTTGCTCAATATTTGCCTGGCATTCATCATGTTTGGAATAGCGCTGGATTTAAAGTGGAGCCATTTTAAAGCACTTTTCCAACAGCCAAAAGCGGTATTCATTGGGCTAATTTCTCAACTCATCCTGTTGCCTTTTTTAACATTGTTATTGGTGGCTTTTTTTCGCCCTGCTGCCAGCTTGGCTTTGGGCATGGTGCTAGTGGCCGTTTGTCCAGGGGGCAATGTATCTAACTTTGCGGTGCATTTGGCGAAAGCCAATACGGCCTTATCCATTACACTGACGACCATCTCTACCTTGAGCGCCATACTGGTCACGCCCATTTATTTTTCCTTATTAGCGCCCATGATTGTGGATAAGCAACAAATCAGTGCGGATATTTTTGTGAATCCCTGGAGTATGGTATCGACGATTTTTGTGCTGCTATTGATTCCATTAATCGCAGGCATGCTTTTTAGTTATCGCTTTCCGAAATGGACGGCGCGCATTCACAAACCTGTTAGCCAATTGTCCATGCTGATTTTTTTGGGATTCGTCCTTACAGCGGCTTACGCTAATATGGATAACATCGTTAAATACCTATACCTGGTTTTCATTTTGGTGCTGGCGCACAACGCTATGGCGCTACTGGCGGGCTATGCTTGGGCGTGGATCAATCGCTTACCACGGGCAGATGCCCGGGCAATCGCTTTAGAAACGGGTATCCAAAACTCAGGCTTGGGGCTGGTACTGATTTTTAACTTTTTCAATGGCTTGGGCGGTATGGCCATGATTGCTGCCTGGTGGGGTATCTGGCATTTGATTTCAGCTTTTTCACTGGCCACACTTTGGCGTCAGCGAAAGGATTTATAGGAAAAGCCCGCTCATAAGTAGGTGTTTTTTATGAAAACAGCGACACTTATAAGCGGGCATATTCCAAGCTTTATGACGTTCTAAGTTAGTATATTTATACTTCTACAGGTTCACCAACGGGTGAGCGGAATACAAAAGCGCCGTCAAAATTATCCAACAGAACGCGGCTCTTGGGCTCTATATGACCCAACAACATCTGTTTAGACAATTCATTCAGTATGCGTTTTTGGATAACCCGTTTCAAGGGGCGGGCGCCAAATTCGGGATGGAATCCTTCCTCGGCCAGCCAGTCCATTGCTTCGGTGGTGACTTGCAGTTGGATGTCTTGCTTAGCCAAAGCTTTACGAATTTCTCCCAATTGCAGCTCCACAATGGCCCGTATGTTGCTCTTGCTCAATGGGCGGAACATAATGACCTCATCTATTCGGTTTAGAAACTCGGGTCGTACCGATTGTTTGAGCAACTCAAATACCAGATCGCGTGTATGCTCGATCACTTCTTCTTTGTTGTCCTCAGTGAGGCGCTCGAATTTCTCCCGAATAATGTCCGACCCCATATTAGAGGTCATGATGATGAGGGTGTTTTTGAAATTGGCAACCCGGCCTTTGTTGTCGGTCAGGCGGCCATCTTCCAGCACTTGCAACAAAATGTTGAACACATCGGGGTGTGCTTTTTCGATTTCATCCAACAATACGACGCTGTAAGGCTTGCGGCGGACTGCTTCTGTTAATTGACCACCTTCGTCATAACCCACATAACCCGGCGGAGCACCTACTAATCGGGAAACAGCGTGGCGCTCCTGGTATTCACTCATGTCGATGCGTGTCATCAGGTTTTCATCGTCGAACAAGTATTCAGCCAGGGCTTTGGCCAATTCTGTTTTTCCTACGCCGGTAGTTCCCAGAAATAAGAAAGAACCTATCGGCCGTTTTTCGTTGGACAATCCGGTTCGGCTGCGGCGAATGGCATCTGCAACGGCTTCCACGGCTTCGTCTTGCCCTACTACTCGGTTGTGCAACTCCTCTTCCAGATGCAGTAGTTTGTGGCGCTCGCTTTGCATCATTCGGGTAACGGGAATGCCTGTCCACTTGCTTACGATTTGGGCAATATCTTCGGCATCGACCACTTCTTTCACCAGCATACTGCCGTTCTCCTGCATTTGTTGTAAGGTAGCGTTCATTTGTGCCACCTGTTGTTGCACCTCCGGAATTTTGCCATAGCGGATTTCAGCTGCTTTACTGAAGTCGCCTTCTCGTTCGGCGCGATTACCAGCCAGCTTCAGTTGTTCCAATTCTTCTTTGGCTTTTTGTACGCCAAGTACAACTTCTCTTTCTGACTGCCACTGGGCTTTTAGCGCGTTGCGTTTTTCTTCAAAATTAGCCAGATCTTCCGCGATTTTATTCAAGCGGGCTTCATTGCTTTCCCTTTTCATGGCCTCGCGCTCTATTTCCAACTGTCGGATTTTGCGTTCCACCTCATCGAGTTCTTCCGGCATGGAATTCATTTCGAGCCTCAGGCGTGCAGCCGCTTCATCCACCAGGTCGATGGCTTTGTCGGGTAGTTGGCGGTCGGTGATATAGCGGTGGGAAAGTTGTACGGCAGCCACAACGGCATCGTCGGTGATGCTGATTTTGTGGTGGGCCTCATAGCGTTCTTTCAATCCGCGCAAAATAGAAATAGCGTCTTCCTCGCTGGGTTCGTTGACCATAACGGTTTGGAAACGGCGCTCCAGTGCTTTGTCTTTTTCAAAGTATTTCTGGTATTCATCCAGAGTAGTAGCGCCGATGGCCCGCAATTCGCCCCTAGCCAGTGCAGGTTTTAGAATATTGGCGGCATCCATAGCGCCCTGGCTTTTACCGGCTCCAATCAGAGTATGAATTTCATCGATGAAAAGGAAAATATGTCCTTCGGCCTTGATGACTTCGTTGACTACGGCTTTGAGCCTTTCCTCGAATTCACCTTGGTATTTGGCACCTGCGATCAAAGCCCCCATATCGAGGGCATAAATTTCTTTATCCTGCAAGTCTTCCGGTACATCGCCATTCACAATCCGGTGGGCCAAGCCCTCTATGATAGCCGTTTTACCAACACCCGGTTCACCAATCAGGATGGGGTTGTTTTTGGTACGACGGGCCAATATGTGGAGCACGCGGCGGATTTCCTCGTCCCGGCCAATCACCGGATCTAGTTTTCCACTGCGGGCGCGTTCGTTCAGATTGGTAGCATATTTGTTCAGGGCATTATAAGCGTCTTCTGCGCTGTGGGTAGTAACACGGGAGCCTTTGCGCAAATCGCGTATGGCCGCTTTCAGGTTTTTCTCCGAAAGGCCACTGTCTTTGAGCATCTGAGATACTTGATCTCGGGTATCCAAAATACCCAACAACAGGTGTTCGATGGCAACGTATTCATCGCCAAATTCTTTTAGGAAAATATTGGCTTTTTGGATGGCTTCGCTGGTGGTTCTGGCCAAGTATTGTTCGCCACCACTTACTTTTGGGTAAGATTGCACAATGCCATCGAGGGCTTTGCGCACGACGTCCAGGTTTGCGCCCAGTTTTTTGAACACAAAAGGAGCCACACTTTCGTCAATCTCCAGGATGGCCTTGAGCAAGTGCCCCAACTCGATGGCCTGGCTTTGATTTTCCAAGCTGATTTGCTGGGCACGCTGAACGGCTTCCTGTGATTTTATGGTGAAGTTTTTTAGATTCATAGCATTTCATTAAAGAGTAGGTAATAAGGGCTGTATCTTGACGAAAATAAAACAAATTTATTTACTATTCAAGATACAGCCCTGTAAAAGCGGGTAGCTAAATCCTGTACAAGGCGGCGGCTACCTGCTATGCCAGCTTAGGCAACTTCGATCAACCTGGCTGGTACCGGTTTAGCCTCAGGCTTTTTCGGCAAGCTCAGGTACAAGATACCATCGCTGTATTTGGCTTGTACGTTGCTTTCATCTACAATGTTTGGGAGCGTGAAAGAACGCTGGAAAGTGCTGTAACTGAACTCGCGGCGAGTATAGTTGTCTTGTTTATTCTCGCTGGAGGTTTTTTGCTCAGCAGAAATAGTCAGTGTCTTTTTGTTCACTTCAATTTTGAAGTCATTCTTGCTCAAACCAGGTGCAGCCACTTCAATTTCAAAAGCGTCGGTAGTCTCTTTTACGTTGACAGCGGGTAAGGTAGCCCCATCTGTAGCGAAGTTTCGCCTTGACCATTCGGGGAATTCGGTTTTAAAGAATTCATCGAAAACCCGATTGAAAGTGGGGAAAGCATCTTGATTCCATCTTATGATTGCCATGGTTCAGAAATTTAGGTTAAAAATTGTTTTTTGCATGATTTGAATGTTGCCTCAGAATCTATCATCGGCGTTTGCTTCATTTAATGCAAAGGCTGTACCAGGGCAAATTTTAAGAAAAAAAGGCAGGTTGAGCGGCTTGGTTTTGCCAAAAAGGCAGATTTAAAAACAAGATCGTGCCAAAAAGTCAGATGTGAATAGATGGGCTAAATAATAAAAAAAAATGGGCATTCCGTTATTTCGGGATGCCCATGCGCTGTGAATTTCTTCAATCAGACAGCCTAATTAATTGCCGTCTTTTTTGCGTTTTTCGTACTTAGCTGCTTTGTCAGCTTTTGCTTTTTCGCGGTCTTCTTTCCGCTTGGCCATGTCTTCTTCTGACATTTGCTGGCCTTCTTCTTTTTTGGTTTGCTTCATTTCAGAAGTCTTGGCTTTGTAAGCGTTGTATTGCTCTTCGCTCATCATGCCTTTTACCTCAGCTTCTTTGCTTTTGCGAATTTCAGCCAATTGCTCGCGTTTTGCCTGGTCAGATAAGCTGGCATCTGCTTTTACAGCTTGCATTTGAGCTTTGTAGTTCTCATTGATGCCTTTGAGGTCTTTTACCTGAGCGCCAGTTAAGCCCAATTCTGCTTTCATGGCTTTGTATTCAGCTTTAGACTCTTGAGCAGAAACTGTAACACTTATCAAGGCAAAGGCCATTAAAACCAACCATTTTGTCATTTTCATGATTATTGAATTTTTTATGAAAAAATACACCTTTAAGACGCGTTTAAAACGCAAAGTAATGCAGCGGTAAAGTTAAAAAATAGTTAATTCCCAGCTATCAAAAGTAAGCGCTCATAATAGCTATGCCTCCTGCTCCAACATTTGAATGCGTTGACCTGTCACATGGCCAACGCCGTCGATAGCAGCTAACTCCACCAATTCAATGGTATTCATTTTGAGTGGTTCTAAGGGCAAATCTACTTTAATGTAGTTATCCGTAAAACCGGACATGCGGCCTGCTGCTTTACTTTGTTCAAATAAAACAGGTCGTTTCTGACCCAGGTGTTGTTGGTAAAAAAAGTGTCGTTTTTTCTCACTCAGGATGCTGAGCATTTTATTGCGTTCTCGGCGGGTAGCCATATCTACGACCCCTTCCATATCGAAAGCAGGCGTATTGGGGCGTTCGGAGTAGGTAAATACATGGAGGTAGGAAACTTCCAACTGATGGAGAAAATGGTAAGTTTCCAAAAAGTCATCATCCGTTTCGCCGGGAAACCCTACGATGACGTCCACACCAATACAGGCATGGGGCATGAGGGTTTTAATTTTTTCCACCCTTGAAGCGTACAAATCCCGTTTGTAGCGGCGGCGCATTTCACGGAGCTGTTTATCGTTGCCCGATTGAAGTGGCATATGAAAATGGGGCACAAAACGCTTGGATTGGGCAACAAATTCAATGATTTCGTCTGTGCACAAGTTGGGCTCAATGGAAGAAATGCGAAAACGGTCGATACCTTTTACCTCGTCTAAGGCTCGGATTAAATCGATGAAGAGTGCTTCCTTTTTGGGGCGAATGCCTTCTATTACTGCTGTGCCGTTTCCAAAATCGCCTAAGTTGACCCCTGTCAATACAATTTCCTTGACCCCTTTTTCGGCAATTTGACGGGCATTCAAAACAACTTGTTCGACGGTATCGCTGCGGCTACTGCCTCTTGCGAGCGGAATGGTACAAAAGGTGCATTTGTAATCACATCCATCCTGTACTTTTAAAAAGGAGCGGGTTCTATCGCCAAAGGAAAAGGAAGAGATGAATTCACGCGCTTCTTGTACGTCGCCCGCTCGAACCATGCCCTTACTGGCAGCTTTGCTGAGGCCTTCTACAAAATCGAGGATGCGAAATTTTTCAGCGGCGCCCAGCACCAGATCAACGCCGGGGATGTTGGCGATTTCTTCTGGTTTCAGTTGAGCATAACAACCAACGACTACTATTTTAGCTTCAGGCGCATGTTTGAGTGCCCGCCTTACGATATTGCGACACTTGGTATCTGCGAAATCAGTTACGGAGCAGGTGTTGATGACATAAACATCAGCGCCTTGTTCAAAAGGGATTTCCCGGTAACCTGCCGATTCGAACAGGCGACCGATGGAAGAGGTTTCTGAATAATTGAGCTTGCAACCCAAGGTGTAAAAGGCTACGGATTGGGGTGTGGCCATATAGAAATCGTATTTGAATACCTGTCCGGCAGCTGAAAAAAGGACTGCCGATTTTAAAAAGCCAGCAAAATTAAGCTTTTTTACTGAAATCAGAAGTCCATACCGAGCGAAACGTGCCAAATCGGGTCTTGTACAATTCTGGTTTCTAGTCCCCAGGCATAGTCCACCCGCAGGAGATAACCAAATAGCAGCACCCTAGCCCCCGCGCCATATCCGGCAACAATCGGATCGCGGAAATAATTGACCTTTACAATCACCTGTCCTTCATCAATGATGATGGTATTGAGCGGGTTTTCTTTGCTAAACGGATCGAGTCCTTCCCAGGCTGTGCCCACATCGAAAAACCCAACCAATTGGAAATTGCGGAAGAAAGGCGAGCGAATGTGTCGAAACAAGTACTTGAAGATAGGCGCCCTTAGCTCGGTATTGACCAAGGCATACGAATTTCCATTGCGGATATTCAAGCGGAAGCCGCGCATGTTGGTCGCGATGGTTTGAAAAGCAAAATCGTCCAGGTTTTGCGGAATTGGGATGCCACCATTGAAGTTGGAAACCAGCGGATTGTCCACATCGCCCAGGTAGTAAGCCATCTTTTCAGAACCAAAAGACGTAGCTCCGGCACCTCTAATGGCCAAAACAGAATGCTTCAACAAGCGCTGGTAGTACCTGGCGTCAAAGCCAACCACCCCCATAAATCCTTCATTGAAATTCAATTTGACACCATCGTTCAATTGCAGGTCAAATAGTTTAACGGCTTCAGCGTATATTTTGTAGCGAGCGCCGTTCTTGATGTTGAGGGCGACGTCCAGCGTATTGTCAAAAACGTATTCCATTTTTAATCCAACACGTTCTTCGCTGGTTGAAGGCACTTGGAAAGTGGGCAAATCAGTCGAAAGCTGGGTGATCCTATCCCGTCGCAGCGTAGCTGTAGTACGAATGCTCCGGAAAATATCTAAGGGATATCTCAAGCTGTACTGCCCCAACACAATATTTACTTCGCGTCGGTTGGGCGCAATAGTCAGACTTTGCCCGGCATAGCGCTGGTTTTTCATATACACCGCGTATTGCTTGTCCAAGCGTCTTTTTTTATCGCGATAGATCAAGAAATATTCGCTGCCGTTAAAGGTTGTAGGGATGCGTACCCCTCCTTCAAACTCATAGTCTTCCAGTAGGTCTTTGAAATTGGTTTTCAATAAAATGCCCAATGGCGGGTAACTAAATCCATTGGGGTTGGCGCCGTACAATTCCAATCCGTCAAAAAGCAAGCTGTTGTCCAGTTGGGTGGTTACATAATCCGTCCTAAACTGGAGTCGGTAAGGAATAATTTTTCCAGGCCGGAATGGATATACGCCATTTTTTATAGGATTGCTGGCCGTTGTATTATTATTGGAATAGGGCGAAAAATAGGGACTATTGGGGGTCGCTATGCGCAGCGGATCTTCGGTCTTTTCATTTTGGGGTTTGTCTTTGATGATGACCGTAGCAGGCACTTCTTCCTCATCGTCAAATTCGCTTTGAAACAAGTAATTGTCAATGTCGATTTTGCCTGTATCCTGCTTGGCTTTTGGAAGTTCTATGACGGTGACTTGTTTTTCTTCCGCTTTTTCCAGAACAGTTGTTTTGGGCGATTCGGGTAGTACAGGACTGAGCAGGCCCGTTTTTTTGGCTTTGCTGTTCTTTTGCTGGAAAATGGTGTTTTTTGAAGTCAGGCTGATTTCCGGATCTAGCGCACGAATAAAAATCCGGTGTTCGCCATCTTGTAAAACCAGATCAGCCGTTTTATTGACCCGAGGAGCTGTGGATTGGGTCAGAATGGATTTGTCGTAGTTGGAGTTGAGTTGGGTAACCGCTCTTTTTTTATAAATAGGGTCAATGACAATGGAATCGATCATCGCTGTATCCAATTCAGTCAGCACAGAATCAGCGTGCAATCGGATTTCGGTATCGTCATTCAGGTAAATGATTTGATCGTAATGGTGGATGTAATCTTCCAAATAACCGGTTTCGCGGTTGTATATGCCATATCGGTCGCTCAGGTAAGAGAACCAGTGATTGTCGATGGCTGCTGGCTGCCGTTCGTTGGCGTAAGGGGTATGCGTTATCCGAACGAGCTCTTTGTCTTTATTTTCTAAATCGTAAAAGAAGAGGTCGAAGGTATTGATGGGCAGGATGGTATCGAGTTTGAGGTTGTTCAATGCCGAGTCTTGCCGATTGGAGGCAAAGAGAATGCCCCGGATGTTGTCTATATTGACAAAAGTAGCATCCAAATCATCCCAAAAGTCGCCGGTGATGCGTTGGGTTTGGCGGGTATTGGTATAGTAAACGAAAATATCCGACTGCCCCCAAACAGAAGCAGAAAAAACCATGGAAATGGGATTGATGAATTCCATACTATACACCCGTTGGTATTCTGAAGAAAGGTCTTCTGTTTTTTCTTTTTTTGTTGTGAGATCGTAAAGGGTAAGCTTTACCACATCGCGTCGCTCGTATAGCAGCGCCAATTGTTGCCCATTTGGATTCCAGGCCAGCAAGGGGTAGTTGTAATCCGTAGCTTGGAAGGCGTTGCGGAAGCCGTATTTAAAAAGGACGCGCCGCTCGTCGGTCACCAAATCGTGCAGATATACTTTATATCGGCCAATTTCATTGAATACATACACCAGTTTTTTGCCGTCGGGGCTTAATTTTACCTGTGTTACAGGTAGTTGGCGCTTGTTTTTAAAGCCCAACTGGCCTTCTTCGTGCTTGGATTTGTCGGTGCCTTCCAATAGGTAGCGCTCTTTGAAAAAAGTAGCCCAATTTTCGGCAACGATTTCATAAGGGCTGCCCAAAACATACAAAAATCCGCTTTCGATGCTGCGATTAATGCGCGTGAGGTACAGTAAATTGGAAACGGTAGAACTGCCGTAGTTTTCGCTAATATAGTACCAAAGCGAATGCCCGGCTAGCTTGGGATTGCGTTCAGCCAAACCTTCAAAACCTTCAAAAACAGCTTCGCTTAAGATATAATCGCGCAATTGGTTGTCCATCTCCGTGCTCCATTTTTGCCCCACATAAGCGACCAAGCCTTCCTTAAACCATTCCGGCAGGTTCATCATCACGGCATTTTGAACGATCTCTTGCAAATTGGAGCCAAAGAGCATGGCGTTGAGATATACAGAAGCAATACCCTCTCGGATTTGTTTTCTCAATTCGTTGTGGTCGCCAGTGAAATAAACGAATACCTTATTGCCTACGATTTTGGTTTGTCCGGCTAAGTTATTGAAGGTTTCTTCGCTGCCTATATTGCTCTGTTTGAGGTCGGTAAGGTCGGTATAGACGATGATTTGTATTTTTTCGTTGATGCGGTGTTCTAGTAGGTTTTGGATGGCATTGAAATCATATTCTGCCAATAACACCACCGACTGCCCAATTGTCCGGGATTCGCCATACCAATAAGAGATAAAATTATCGCTTTCATATTCCGACCATTCGGCAAAGTCGCGGTGGTACTGAACCCGGTTTTTTCCAAACTGCACCTGATTGCCCTGGCCAGAGGCCAACGAAAAGCCCAAACAGAGCAGCAGGGTGTAAATGTATTTTTGCATAGCTTTAATGGTTGTAAAAAGTATTTAGTTCTTTGACAAATGGGGTGATTCAAGCAATGCCGTACTTAAAGCAGGTTTTAGGGTAAACAAACCTAATTTAAGTACGGCAAGCGAAAATCATTGTTTACCTTGCTTTTCGCTAAGTCATTTCCCACATCATTTGTCAAAGAAGGAAGTATTTTGGGATACCCTAAAAAGACAGTCAAAACAGCATTTGGGTTTAGCCCAGCCTGTGGTATCATATCAAAAGTATTGTTTTTATAACGACAAATATCATTGCCTCGTTTTGGCCTGAGTAATATATTTGTTTTGCGACAGCTTTTTAACAGGAAAAAGCAAATTTTTTCAGAAAAGTTGAAAAAACCAGTTTCTTTGTCGGCAAAAATCTATACAATGGCCAAAGTTATTCAACTTACCTACAATGCTTTTGAGGAGAATACCTATATCGTTCACGATGAAAGTGGGGAATGCGTCATTTTCGATCCGGGGTGTTCGAATTCCAGAGAAGAAAAGCACCTGGCCACAACGATAGATGAATTGGGGTTGAAGCCAGTACGCCTGATCAACACCCATTGCCATATTGACCATATTTTAGGCAATAAATTTGTAGCAGAACGCTATCACTTGACTTTGGAAATCCATCGCGGGGAGCTACCCGTTTTGCAATCGGCACCTAAGTCAGCCCTGCTTTTTGGATTGCCCATACCAGAGTCGGCACCACTGGCCGATCATTTTTTAGAAGCGGGGGAGACCATCGACTTTGGCCAAACCGTTTTAAAAATATTGCTCACCCCCGGCCATTCTCCCGCCAGTTTGTCTTTCTTTTGCGAGGCCGATCAATTCCTGATTGCAGGTGATGTACTGTTTTACGGCAGCATTGGGCGCACAGATTTGCCCGGTGGCGATTACGATACCCTCATCAACAGCATTCGGCGCGAGTTGTTTCCTCTAGGCGACGATGTGCGCGTCTATCCCGGGCATGGCCAGGCCACCAGCATCGGTTTTGAGAAGCGGTATAATCCTTTTTTGAGTTAGACTATTTGATGCCCAATTCGATGTAAGAAGCTTGCTTTCCGCCGTGATACACCCTTTGTGTAGCCTTTTGAAAATCACTGTCTGAACATTCGTAAATATTGATGAACTGTTGCGGGTTGCGATCTACCAATGGAAACCACGAGCTTTGTACCTGCACCATGATGCGGTGTCCTTTTTTAAAGGTATGTGCTACATCAGGCATCGTAAACGCGATGGATTCCACTTTTCCGGGAGTCAAAGCCTCCGGTTTTTCAAAACTATTGCGATAGCGCGCGCGGAAAGGTTCGCCCCTTACCAGCATTTGGTAGCCGCCCATCGGCACTTGGCTGTAAGGATTGGCCGCCGCGTCATCTGGAAAGACATCGATCAGCTTGACGACAAAGTCGGCATCAGTACCCGTTGAGCTGACAAACAGCCCCACATCCACAGGGCCTAGCACGGTCACATCCTCTTCCAATACCTCTGTTTGATACACCAATACATCGGGACGGCGCGAAGCAAAGCGCTGGTCGTCGGTCATGTATTCGCGGGTGCGGCCCCAATGGACATCCTCTGTATAAGGTACGGGCTTGGCCGGGTCGCTCAGGTACTCGTCATAGCCGCTATTGGCCGAAGGTGCCGAATCAGATAACTTGCCGTTGGCCTGAAGATAATATTTCCGCTCGCTGATGCCTTTTGGAGGCCATTGCTCAAAACCCTGCCAGGTATTAGTGCCAGTGATAAAAATATTGGCTTCCGACAAGTTAAAGTAGCCTTCATCTTTCAGAAAATGCCGGAAAAAAGGCAGTTCAATGTTTTGGCGGTAATATTGGGAAGTAGCACTTTCAAAATAGGCGTTACCGAGGTTTGCGCCATCGCCACGCGACCAACCGCCGTGAAACCAGGGCCCTTCTACCAGGATATTGTAAATGCCAGGGTTTTGTTGCTCGATAGCGCGATAAACACCTAATGGCCCAAAGGAATCCTCCGCATCAAACCACCCACCGACCGTCATCACCGCCGTTTTTATATTTTTCAAATGCGGGCGTATGTTGCGTGCCTGCCACCATTGGTCGTAATCGGGGTGAGCCATCACCTCGTTCCAGAAAGGCACCTCTCCCTTCATGTATTGGTCGTTGAAGTTTTTTAAGGCGCCCGTTTCTAAGTAAAATCGGTAATTGTCGCCGTGTGGCGGCTCGAAACGAGGTGCCGATAACGTGGTTGGCTCAGGTCTGGGGCGGCCAAAAGAGTAGTAAAAACTGAAAGCATCCATCAGGAAAAAAGCTCCATTGTGGTGAAAATCATCGCCGATGAACCAGTCTGTCACTGGGGCTTGAGGCGATACGGCCTTGATGGCCGGATGGTGTTCTGGCAAAGAAGCGGAGGAATAAAAACCGGGGTAGGAAATGCCCATGATGCCAACCCGTCCGTTGTTGTTGGCCACATTTTTCAAGAGCCAGTCCACGGTATCATAAGTGTCGCTGCTTTCGTCCACGTCCTGTGGGCTTTTCTTATTCGGATGGTGTGGGCGTACATCTACGAACTCGCCTTCGCTCATGTATTTGCCGCGCACGTCCTGAAAAACAAAAATAAAACCCTCTCTGGCCAGGTGGATGTATTGCCAAAGCCTGGAACTGTACTCCGTTGCGCTGTAAGGACTAACAGAATACGGCGTGCGCATCATAATAAACGGAAAGGTCTTGGATTGATCTTTAGGCGTATAAACTGCCGTAAACAAATGCTTGCCATCGCGCATGGGGATGCGGTATTCCGTTTTGGTATAATGGCTCACCACAAACAGGGAGTCTTCATTGCTTTGAGCGGTGGCCAGACAAAAAGTGCTAGCCATTATCAGTACGAGGAACAGGCGTTTTTTCATGGACATGAAAATTCAAGGTGGAGGTATCACATGAGTTGGCAAAAAAGCCATCAACAAGTTATCCGAGTAAAGATAATGGATTTAGGGAAATTCAAAAACGAAGCGGCAAAAAAGGCGTATATTTGGAAATAAGTGGGTAGAAAATAGACTTATTTCCAAATATGGTGTTATATTTGGAAATAAGTGGGGGAAATGGATGTGTTTTCAATACCGTAACATGATAGGCAGAAAAAAGGAACAGGAAAGGATTAATCGATTACTGGACTCAACGCGTTCGGAGTTCTTGGCGGTCACTGGCAGGCGGCGCGTGGGTAAAACCTTTCTCATAGATTCCATGCTGGGCGCACACTACTGCTTCAGTATAACGGGCATTCAGAATGGAAATATGGAAACACAGCTGATAAACTTTGGAATCAAACTGGCAGAATACAGCGGGACACTTAGGCCCCAAAAACCCGATAACTGGCAAATGGCATTTTTGCAATTGAAGCACTATATAAAATCTTTAGACCGCGAGAAAAAAAAGGTAATTTTTATTGATGAATTGCCCTGGGTTGCCACCCCGAAATCGGGTTTTATCCAAATGCTGGCACATTTCTGGAACGATTATCTTTCCAAAGAGCCCCATTTCATATTGGTCATTTGCGGATCGGCCACTTCGTGGATCAGCCAAAAAGTCATCAATGACCCCGGTGGTTTACACAATCGAATAACAGAAAACATACACTTGTACCCTTTTACGCTTGCTGAAACAAATGCTTTTTTGAAAGATAGGGGGCTTCGGTTTTCTTTTCAGGAAACTGCTAAAATTTACATGACACTGGGAGGAATCCCTTTTTATTTGGAACACATCCGAAAAGGCGAGAGCTTTGCCACAGCTATAGAACGGCTCTGTTTTTCCCCGACAGGCATCCTTTTCAATGAATACAATAACCTGTTTCAGGCGCTTTTTTCCAATGCTCAAATGCACCTGCAAATTGTAGCTATTCTTGCGAATCGGCACTATGGAATGCCCCATGCAGCGATCTTAAAACAGCTCGGTATGAAGCAGCCAACGGGTTCCTACAAACGAGCTATGGATGAATTGCTGATTTCGGACTTTATCATGGAAAATCCTTCATTCGGAAAGAAGAAAAGGGGTGCTACTTTCAGACTTATAGATGAGTTTTCTATTTTTTACCACCGGTTTCTGCAACCCAACAGAAAATATACGCCGGGAATTTGGCAACAGCTATCCGAAAGTCAAGGCTATAAGGTTTGGGCTGGATATGCATTTGAAACCCTTTGCCTGAAACACATCGAAGCCATTAAACAAGCCCTGGGCATTCCGGCAGTTTATACGGAAATAAACAGCCTGAGTATGAATGCTTCAGAAGACCAGCCCGGTTTTCAGATTGACTTGTTGATCGACCGGAAAGACCATGCCATTAACCTTTGCGAAATAAAATTCCACAGCGGGCCTATTACCATCAACAAGGAAACCTATGAAAAACTTATTGCCCTCCGACAACATTTTTTGGACTATAGCCGTACCCGGAAACAGGTGTTTTTGACGCTGATCACTAATTTTGGCATAACCCCCAACGAATACGCTAAAGAAGTGGTGGACGCTGAAGTGAAGTTGGAGCAATTATTTAAAAACTGATCCGCCAGAAGCCCTTAACCTACCTATTATCAACACTTTAAGACAATTTTAACTACCCTGATGCGCTAAAAAACACACTTTTTACATGGCACTTTTGTTATAAGTACAGGTATGTTCTCCTGGCTAAATCAGGATAAGGGCGTATCGGTAAATATTTGTATTCCCAATACTTTATAGAAAAAAAACGTGCTATGAAATCATGCTTTTGGCAACTGCTTTTGGCGCTAGGACTGTTGATGACAGGCGGCAGCCTCCAGGCTCAATACTTCGGCCGCAACAAACCTAACTATGAAAACTTTGACTTTGAGGTGTATCAATCACCCCATTTTGAAATTTACCATTACCTGTCGAACAAAGAACGCTTGAATGAATTCGCCCAACAAAGCGAGTGGTGGTACCAACAACACCAAGCCATCCTAGCCGATACCATTTTGGGCAAAAATCCCATTATCCTGTACAATGACCACGCCGATTTTCAACAAACCAATACCATATCGGGCAGTATTGGTGTGGGTACGGGTGGGGTCACCGAGGCATTTAAAAACCGGGTGGTGATGCCCTTCGCTTTGAGCAACGAGCAAACTCATCACGTGTTGGGCCACGAAATGGTACACGCCTTTCAGTACAACATGATTCTGAATGGCGATTCCATGTCCATCCAGAACCTGGCCAATTTGCCCTTATGGCTGGTGGAAGGTTTGGCCGAATACCTGTCCATCGGCAGTGTAGATGCCCATACCGCCATGTGGATGCGCGATGCCGTACTACGCGATGATGTGCCAGATATGGATGACCTGAGTAAACCGCAGTATTTCCCCTATCGATACGGCCAGGCATTTTGGGCCTTTCTCACCGGCTTGAAAGGCGATGAAATCATCGAACCTTTTTTTGTAGCTGTCGCGAAATTGGGCTTTGATCAGGCCTGCGTAGCTGTGCTGGGTATGAGCAAAGACAACCTCTCTAGCCTTTGGGTCAATGGCCTCAAAAACCATTATACGCCTTTCCTGGGGGATAAAAAGGAACGATTTACAGGAAAGGCATTGATTACTGAGAAAAATGGCGGTTCTCTGAATATAGCACCTTCCATCAGCCCCAACGGGCGTTATGTTATTTTCCTGTCTGAAAAAGACCTCTTTTCTATTGACCTGTTTCTGGCAGATGCCCGCACGGGCGAGGTTATTCGCAAAGTGGCCAGCAGCACCCGGAGTAGCCATATTGATGATTTCAACTACATCGAATCATCTGGCACCTGGTCGCCCAACAGCGAACAGTTTGCCTTTGTGGCTTTTAGCAAAGGGCGCAACATTTTGATCATCAAAGAAGTACAAACAGGGAAAACCGTCAGTGAACTGGAGCTAAAAGGGGTGCCTGCATTCAGCAACCCGGCCTGGTCGCCCGATGGCAAAACCATTGTCGTGAGCGGGATGGCAAACGGGCAGACCGATTTATACACGGTCAATGTGCGCAACGGGGACATCCAGCAATTGACCGATGATCGCTACGCGGAATTGCACCCCTATTGGTCAGACGATGGCAGCTACCTGGTTTATTCGACCGATCAGCTCAGCATGGAAAATGGCCGCACCAATGGCAAGTGGACTTTCAACTTGGCAATACTGGATGTGGTATCGGGGCTGGCAGAACAAATCAATGTTTTCCCGGGAGCGGATAACCTCAACCCCGTGTTGGATACGGCTCAGAATATCCTCTTCTTGTCCAACCGGGACGGCTTCCGCAACCTGTATCGTTATGAGCGAAATACGGGAGCAATATTCCAATTGACGGATTTACTGACGGGCGTAAGCGGCATTACACCCTATGCTCCGGCTATCAGTGTAGAACGCCGCCGCGACAAGGTGCTTTACACCTATTTTTCCAATAATACCTACCAGATCTATCAGGCGAAATCGGATGATTTTTTGAATCGTCCTGTGGATGCTTCTGCCGTAAATTTTGAGGCCGCCCAACTGCCTCGGGTCAACCGCATGGCTTCTAATCTGGTCGATCAGCAACTGGCGGGCGTAGATGCGGCTATGGCTTTACCGGATACGGCTTTTTCAGTAGTAAAATACCAACCCAAATTCAAACTGGACTACATCGGCGGCAGCGCGGGCATTGGCATAGGCAGCAACCAGGCATTTGGTACTACGACCGGTTTGGCCGGAGGTATTGACTTGTTGTTCAGCGATATTTTGGGCAACAATCAGATTTTTAGCACCCTGGCATTGAATGGCGAAATAACTGATTTTGGCGGTATAGTGGGCTATATGAACCGCAAATCCCGCATCAATTGGGGCGGGGCGCTATCGCATGTGCCGGTGCGGTTCCAGCAATTGTATTATGGCGGAATAGATACCATTCCCGGCACAGCATTTTTAGCCGATCGCTATTTGCTCGATAACTTCCGACGCTTTGAAGATCGGGTGGACGTGTTTGCCCAATATCCCTTTTCCACCACCTTGCGGGTAGAAGCGGGGTCTTCCTTTTCTCGCTACAGTTTCCGCTATGACCGTTTGGATAATTACTACGATGCTTTCGGCCAATTGGTGTATCAAGAAAGGGAAAGGCTGGACGAGCCGCCGGGCTTCAATCTGGCATCCGTACAAGCCGCTGTGGTGGGTGATAATTCCTTTTTTGCGCTGGCCTCGCCGCTGGAAGGCTCCCGTTTCCGATTGGGTGCCGAGCGTTACTTCGGTGCGTTTGACTTCACCGCTGCTACGGCAGATTACCGGATTTACCGCTATTTCGATCCGGTGGGTGTGGCCTTTCGCCTGATGCACTATGGCCGTTATGGCCAAGACCACGAAAATTTATACGATTTGTACGCGGGTAGCCCCTGGTTTATACGGGGTTATAGCAACGCCGAATCGCAGAATATACTGATTGATAATGGTATTCCGGTTTCCGATCTTTTGGGCAGCAAGCTCTTGATTTCCAATGTGGAATTGCGCATACCCTTTACCGGGCCCAAGCGCCTGGCTTTGATTGGCTCCAAGTTTTTGTTCACGGAATTGGCACTCTTTGCCGATGGTGGGGTAGCTTGGTACGATTACGACCAATGGAACGGTGCCGTGTATCAACTGGATAGCGAGGGCAACCCCATACTCGACGGTAATGGCAATCCTTTGGAGGTGTATGCCGGAGTGCGTCCTGTATTCAGCACCGGGGTTTCCATGCGGGTGAATCTATTCGGTGCCTTGATTATTGAGCCTTACTATGCCATCCCCCTTTTGAAAGAAACGAGGGGCGTGTTTGGGTTGAATTTCATCCCGGGGTGGTAAAACGATGCTAAATGGGGTATTTGGAAGCTGCGGGCAGCATAGAGGGGACAATTTTTTTTAAAAAAAAGGTGCTTTCAGTAACGTTCTGCCGAATAATCGCATAAAGAAACAAATACCTCAAAAAACAAGCATAAAGGTAGGGACTTACATTATATGGATCAGAGAGTTTTTACGCCGGGTTGCAACCGCTTCCCGGCTTTTTTAGTTATCGGAAAACTCCAAGGTTTTCCGATAACTAAAATCAAGAAAAAAAGAAGAAAATGAATGTTTTTCACATCCCCGAATACGACAAAATAATTTTCTCGAACCAGGTAGCCGGCAAGATGCGTTTGGCGACCACCGATAGCTTTTGCATGGTTTTGCCCACGCGATAGGCGCGTTTTACATGGGTACTTTCCACCACCTGAACGATATGGGCAGCTACGACTGCTGCGGGTGTTCCTTTGTCCACATCGGCGTCGATAGCGGCATATACTTTTTCAAAACTGGCCTTGTACGTGGGATCGCTTGGATCGTAATTTTTGATTCGATTAGCGTTGATATTGGTCTGAATATCGCCGGCGTGGATGGAGCAAAGTTGGATATTAAAGGGCTTCAATTCCATGCGGAGCGATTCGGTCAGGACATCCACTGCGGCTTTGGTGGCACCATAAACGCCTCGATAAGGCAGTCCAAACAAAGCACCGATCGAGCTGATGTTGATGATTTTGCCGCTATTTTGTCGGCGCATAAAAGGAATAGCAGACTGACAGGTATGTACTACGCCGAAAAAATTGGTCTGCATGGCATGTTCCATCGAAGCCTGCTCCAGTTGCTCGAAAGGGCCCGCAATGCCGATACCGGCGTTGTTGATCAGCACGTCCAAACGGCCTTGCTCTGCCATCACCTGTTCCACAGCGGCTTGCACGCTCTGGGCTTGGGTAACATCCATCACCAGCATGTTATAGTCGGCGGGATGTTCGGCAGCTTTTCTACTGGTTCCGTAAACGATATGGCCTTTTTGGCTCAGTTGTTTTGCCAGCGCCTGACCCAAGCCAGAAGAAGCGCCAGTGATTAAAATTACCATTGACAAAGCGTTTTTTTTTTAACTAAACTACAATTCGTATCTTGGCGGAAAAATAACAAAAGTTTTACCATGAAAACACGATTAACGCCATTTGCCAGATTGATGATCGTTCTGGCTGTTGTCGCAGCGGGATATTTTGGCGTGCAATATTTGTTGCACGGCGAACTACTCCCTAAAAAAGATACGACTGCTGATACGGAAGTGAATGTTGAACAAACGGAGGAAAGCAGTTCCAATTCAGAAAGCTCAGAAGCCAAAACCAATGCTTCGCCCCGGCAAAAGTTTAATTTTACACCACCAGCGCCTGTTGGCGGCAAAATGAAAGGGGTGGTTGAGCTGGGTGCTGCCGGTTTCAATTCCTTTATCGTAACCATCGACAACCAGAAAAACTGGAAGTTGGAAAAAGCGGAATGGGGCAATAGCTTGGTTTATGATGGCCTTTCTTCAGGTAAAGACATTACCTCTGGCTTGAAACAGTACATTGCCAATATGCTGGATTACGGCGTTGGGGGCAAAGACATCCATTTTGTGGTCAGCTCAGGGGCTAAAAAAGTAGCGGAAACGCAAAAAATCATTGATGGCCTCAAGTCATTGGGGTATTTTGTGAACGAAGTAACCCCGGAAAAAGAAGCCCAATTGGCTTTAAAATGCGCGTTGCCCAAAACGTATGAAAACAGCGCCTTTGTAGTGGATATCGGTTCGGGCAATACCAAGCTATCCTGGATGGAAGGCAGCCGCATAGCGGGCTTTGAAACGTATGGCGCAAAATATTATGTGGATGGTGTGCAGGACAGCAAAGTTTACCTGGACGTTCGCACGGAAGCAGCTAAAGTGCCTAATACGAAAAGAGGTACTTGTTTCATCATTGGCGGTGTGCCTTTTACTTTTGCCAAGGAGGTACGTGATGGCGAAGAGCGCTACACCGTATTGAAAGCGCCGGATGATTACAGTCCTGAAGGCGCAAAAGAAAAATGCGGCCAAAACATTTACAAAGCTATTGCGGATGCGACCAATTGCGAAAAATTCATTTTTGACTGGGAAGCCAACTTCACGATCGGCTTTTTATTGACGCTGTAAACTTGAAAAAAGACATTGGATGTTAGATTTAGCCAAACTAACATCCAATGTCTAACATCTAACCAGGCACTTTCCCAATCCATATTGTCTCTCTCACTGCTTTTTTTGCATCTCATTTGGTAATGCCTTTTACAGCAACTATTTTCGTCCTTTCTTAAAACACATCATAAAATGAAAAATATTTACCGTATTCTACCTGTGCTGGTATTGCTTGCAAACACGCTCTCAGCCCAAATCAGTTTTACTAACCGGAACGATCGCCTGCCGAATGCGAATTTTCACAGTGGCGTGGCTATAGCCGTCACGGATATGAACAGCGACGGCTTGGATGACATCGTTCGATTGTCTCAGGGCCGAGAGTTGAATATTGAATTTCAAAATTCAGACAACGTCAGCTTTACCAATTATCTCTACGGACAAATCGCTTTTGGCAGCCAGTGGAGCATGTGTGTGGCCGATGTGGACAATAACGGTTTTGTGGACGTGTTGGCCGGTGGCGCATACGATGGGGTGAAATTGGTGAAAGCCAATGAAGATGGAAGTGTTTATACCATGAGCAATATGCCGGGCAATTTGCTCTTTGTGCAAGGTTCCAACCTGGTGGACATCAACAACGATGGATTTGTCGATTATTTTGCCTGCCATGACGACGCCGAAAGCCGTATTTGGGCAAATGATGGCACTGGAAATTTCGTAACGGCGGACGATTGGATTGATATGGCTACGGTGCCTGCTTCCGATAATTCGGGCAATTACGGCAGTATTTGGACCGACTTTGACAACGATGGCGATCTGGATTTGTACATAGCCAAGTGTCGTCAAGGGGTTAACAACTCAGCCGACCCACGCCGAATCAATGCCCTTTTTGTAAATGATGGACAAAATAATTTTTCTGAGCAGGCCGAAGCGCACAACCTCAAAATTGGCGCCCAATCCTGGACAGCTGATTTCCAGGATATTGACAACGACGGCGACTTTGATTGCTTTATTACGAACCACGATGTACCCAGTATGCTCTTGGAAAACGAGGGTGGTATTTTTACCGACATTACCGCAGGTAGTGGTATCGAAGTGAATGGTTTGCCGATTCAGGGGGTGATGCGCGATTTCGACAACGATGGTTTTGTGGACATCATCGTGGCCGGCTCTCAGCAGCACATTTTCAGAAATAACGGCGACAAAACCTTTACGGAAATCGAAACTGTTTTCGACAACAACGACATGGAATCCTTTGCCATTGGCGATCTCAACCACGATGGCTATCTGGATGTGTATGCTGGCTATGCAGAAATATACACCTCTCCCAGCAATATTGACGATGTCCTTTGGCTGAATGATGGCGGCAGCAACAACTTCATTAGCTTTTCGCTAAATGGAGAAGAGAGCAACCGCAACGGCATTGGTGCCCGCCTGGAAATATATGGCGAATGGGGCATCCAAATCCGCGAAGTCAGAGCCGGCGAAAGCTATGGTATTATGAACTCAATGATCCAGCATTTTGGTCTGGGGCAGAGCGAAATGGTTGACTCTTTGATCGTGCGTTGGCCTAGTGGCATCGTTGATAAGTACTTCAATTTGGAAGCCAATCAGTTTGTCAACCTGATAGAAAACTCCTGCATTTCGCCAGAGGCCAGCATCACGGTTGAAGGCACCACGACCATTTGCGAAGGCGAATCGGTCGCCCTCAATGCACCGGGAGGATTTACTTATACTTGGTCGAATGGAGCAAACACCCAATCTATTAGTGCTACGGAGGCAGGCTTTTACAACGTAACTATCAGTGATGGCAGCGATTGCTTTGGCATTTCCCCAAGCATAGAAATCATTGTCAATCCCGATGAAACACCGACGGTAGAAGCCGAAGGCGATATCGTCTTTTGCGATGGCGGTTCTGTTATGTTGACGGCTTCAGCAGCGACTTCTTATGCTTGGTCAACTGGCGAAACCACCCAAAGCATTGAAGCTACTCAAGCGGGCGATTATACCGTTGCCATACAAGGTTTGTGCGAAACATTTACTTCTGCGCCTTTTGCGGTGAATGTATTGGCAGCACCGGCGCCTGAAATTGAGGATATCGTTTATTCCGATACGGATGTTCAAATTCAGCTAAGTGGTGAAAACCTTTTCTGGTACGAAAACCCAGACGATGAAACCCCATTCAACACGGGCAATGAATGGATGGTGGCATATACCGGGGATACCAGTTTTGTCTATTATGTGGAAAGTCAAACGGTTTATCCTGGCTTGGAGTCCGTAGCAGGTATGATCGACCACGAGGGCAGCGCTTACAGCGGCAACCAATTTAATGGCTCTGTTATATTTGATGTTTTTGTACCCATTGCGCTGAATACAGTTAAGGTATATACCGACTTGGCAGGGCTGCGCATCATTGAGTTGCAGGATGCGGATGGCAATGTGTTGCAAAGCAAGGAAGTAGATATACCCGTTGGCACCCATGTCATCCCACTTAATTTTGATATACCCGTCGGCAATGACTATGCTCTAACCACCAATACGGCTTCTAACCTGGCCTTGTTTGGTTACGAAAGCCCTCGCTTGCAGCGCGCTAGTGAAAATGTGAATTACCCTTATGTGTTGGACGGAATTATCAGCTTGAAAAACTCCGATTTGGGTTCCGACCGCTATTACTACTTTTTCGATTGGCATATTTCCGAGCCGGATATTGTTTGCATCAGCGAATTGGTAGAGGTAAACGTGAATGTAGTGGATGCCAATGTATTGCCAACGGAGGCTAGTGCTATGCGCTTGTCGCCCAATCCAACTACTGGCCAATTGCTCATTCAGCTAAACACACCACAGGTTGTTGCAGGTATCAGCGTTCGTTTGTTCGATATGCGCGGAGCAGAAGTGCTGCAGGCAAATAGCTACACCAACGTCATCAGTTTGGACTTAGCTTCGCTGACAGCAGGCGTGTATTCCGTGCAGCTATGGGACGGCCAGCGATTTTATACCAGGAAAGTGGTGAAAGAATAATGCTCCCCTTGCTTTAGGCAAGGTGGAGTTCCAGCTTGCGCTTGATGGCGCGTTACAGGAACAGAAAGCAGGCTATCGCTTTGGAGGCGGTAGCCTGTTTTTTTTATTTTAAATTTTTTCCCTAACTTGTTCCATCGCCAAGGCTGTTCTATGATGAAAAAAGCGATACCCATTTTGATCCTTTTCTGGCTTTCGATCCCTTTCCTGTCGGCGCAAACGATTGCCCCACTGCTCGTCCAATACGAGGAAGAAAAACCAGAGCCATTCATTCGCCTCACGGAAGAAACGGTTATTCCCGCAGAAGCACCGGGCTACACCTTGCTACTTCCACAGGACAGTATCAAAGGCATGGTCGTACTATTTCACAGTGGCAGAGATACGACCCATGTAGGTTTTGAACAGCGGCTGTATGTAGAGGCCGTAGCGCGGCATTTTGCAGCACTTTATGTTACCACCGGCAATCCGGTAGAATTTTTGTTTGATGAAGCGAGCTACAAACAACTTGATCGCTATATCGGCTCGGTCGTAGAAGCCTACCATATTCCCCACGACCG
Organism: uncultured Saprospirales bacterium; assembly: GCA_937864265.1. Taxonomy (GTDB): domain Bacteria; phylum Bacteroidota; class Bacteroidia; order Chitinophagales; family Saprospiraceae; genus CALMIR01. The sequence continues at coordinate 29,805 of CALMIR010000165.1, forward strand.
CTTATTGTTTGGTGGCATGTCGTTGGCAGGTACCCGGGCGCTGAAGTTGGCGCTCTGGTGTGCCAATGGACATTCAGCATACGGCTTGCGGCCACGGGCAATTGCCATTTGTGATGCACCCCTCGATTTTCATCGTTTCTGGCGAGAAGGCCAACGCGCCATTGAATTGGGGCTGAATCCCATTTCCGCATCTGAAGCCAAATGGGTTAATGCCCAATTGGAAAAAAACCTGGGTGGTACGCCACATACAGCGCCGGATGCCTATACCCAATATTCCCCTTTTCATTACAGTGAACAGGCAGACGAACGCTTACGGGCACTTGAAGGTATTGCCGTGCGAATATATACCGAACCAGATGTCGCTTGGTGGATGGCCAACCGCCGCCGCTCTTATTATGGCATGAATGCTTTGGACGCTGCGGCGCTGATCAACGATATGCAATACCTGGGACATCAAGAAGCCGAGTTAATGCTGACCAACAACAAAGGCTATCGCCCCGATGGCCAAAGACATCCCCACTCCTGGAGTATTGTGGACAACAAGGCGTTAATAGATTGGTTTTCCGGACTGGAATAATGGCATAAACAAAATCAGCAGGGGATCTACTAACGCAATTAAACGACAGTTACAAGAATTGTACCTATCTTTGCTGATACTGGTGAGACTCACTTTACACTTTGCGTTCAAGTGAGCCTCTTAAAAGGGAACCCGGTGCAAATCCGGGGCAGTCCCCGCTGCTGTAAGCCTTAGAAGTTCTGGAATGAAGAACTTCTAACTTTCCGGCCATAAACCACTGTGATGTTTGCTTCATCATGGGAAGGAGGCCAGAGAAGGAGGTGAGCCAGAAGACCTGCCAGTAGATTTTTGTTTCTTTGACTTTCGGAGGAAAAGTCAGGTGACAACAAGGAAAGCCCCTACCATTGGTCAAACGCAAATGGTAAGGATTGATGTATTCAATATAATGGCCACTAAAAGCTAGTGCCTGCTCCTTTCTCACCTGTTTTTCAGCCGGCAATAGCTGCCCGGGATGTACCGCTTTGTTTGTGTTTTCATACTAGCCGTTGGAGTTTTTAGCCCATTGATTGGGCAGTCCGTATTGGATACGCTTGTCCAGTTGCCCATAGTAACCGTGGCTGAAAAAAGCCTGCGCCATCATAGCACAGGAGGAAAAACGGAGCATTGGGACTTCGCAGCGCTCGAATGGCGATCTTTTGAAACCCTGGCGGATTTACTACAAACAGAAACGGGGATTTTTATCAAAAGTTATGGCTTGGGCAGCCTGGCTACCACCGCTTTTCGGGGTGGCAGCGCCGGACAAACGGCGGTATTTTGGAATGGCCTGCCTATACAAAGCCCCATGTTGGGGCAATTGGATATCAATTTGTTGCCTTTGACTTTTGCGGATGAAGCCATGCTTCAGTACGGCGGCGACGGGGCACTGTGGGGGAGCGGTGCGGTTGGTGGTATCGTCCATCTAAACAACAAACCCAAATTGAATACCCCGTTTACGGCATCCCTGAATGTGGGCTTGGGGAGTTTTGCTTGGAATGAGCAGCAAGTGAGGGTAGAAATGGGTAAAAAAAAGGTAGGCTTTTCCACCCGGTTTTTTAATCAAGCGGCTAAAAACGACTTTGAATACAGCATTGCTTCCGCAAAAAAAACGCAATCCAACGCAGCCCTTCAACAAACGGGCTTTTTGCAACAAATTAACTGGAAACCCCGCCCCAACCAAGTTTTTTCCCTCCACGCCTGGTGGCAAAAATCTCGCCGTGAAATCCCGCCGCTGACCACACAAACCCGGAGTGAAGCTGTACAAAAAGAGGACTCTTTCCGTGCGCTATTGGACTGGAAAAGGATTGGTGTGCAACAAGTGCTCTTCGCCCGAGCGGGCTATGTTCACGAACAAATCAGGTACGAAGATGCCCTTATTAACCTACAAACAGACAATCGCTTTCAAACACTATCAGGAGAAGTAGAAAGCCAGTGGGCTTGGAACAAAAGATTCCAGCTTCAGGCGGGCATCCAATACAACTACACTACCGCAGCAACGGATGCGTACGCCGACACCATTCACCGCCAACAGATGGCGCTATTTGTTTCCCATCGCATTCAGGCCGGCTCTTGGACTTTTCAGGTGAACGCAAGGCAGGAATTGGTGGACGGACAATGGATACCGTTTATGCCAGGTATCGGTTTAGATGGCCAACTCAGTTCCTCTCTATCCATTAAGGCTAAGGCCAGTCGAAGCTACCGCCTCCCTACGCTCAACGATTGGTATTGGAGGCCTGGTGGCAACCCCAACTTACTACCTGAAAGAGGCTGGTCGGAAGAACTGGGCATTCACTGGTTGAGGCACAGCAGCAAACAAAGCTGGAACAGCAGCATCACAGTATTCAACCGAAACATCCAGGATTGGATTTTGTGGAGCTTAAAGGAAGGGCAACCATTTTGGTCGGCCAATAACATCACCGCTGTATGGAGTCGTGGCCTGGAAACGCGCATTCAATGGGAACAGCAACAAAAAAAACGGCACTATTTGATAAAAGCAGGGTATGACTTGATATACTCTACCAACCAAGTGGAACTGGATAACCCGCGCATGGAAAAGGGCGAACAATTGATCTATACCCCATTGCATCAGGCGTTTATGTTGTTGCAAATAGCCAGCCACAATTGGCGGTTCCGTTACCAGCACACCTATACGGGGTATGTGCGCACGCAGACGGAGCCATTACCTGGGTATGACTTGGGCGATGCCAGGCTCAGCTTTTCCCATCCTTTGAATCAAGTGGAGGTTCGTTTTTTTTTAAATATCAATAATGTTTGGAATTCCTCCTATCGGGTGATAGAACGGCACCCTATGCCGGGGCGCTATTTTCGCTTGGGATGTCAATTGTATTTTCAATCACAAGAATAAAACCATTTATCATGAAGCTATTATTTTTACTTTTCTCCCTCATGCCTTTTTTGATTCAGGCTCAAACCAAAGCCGATTTTGAAAACATTCCACTGGCGAACAATTCTTTTTTGAACGATGCAGGCGGAACAGGCCTTTTTGAAAGCGGCCATATAGCGCTGCCTAACGACTATAATGCAGACTTCGATTTTTGGTCGGGCTGGGCTATCTCATCGGTAACAGACAATGAAACGCCCGGGTTTTTGAACCAATACAGTGCTATTGCGGGCGGTGGAGCGGAGGGAACTGCGAATTATGCCCTGACTTACGCTTTTGATCCGGTGGTTATCAGGCTAGAAAATGAAGCAGCGGGTGGGGCTGTAGAAGGTGTTTACATCACAAATAGCACGTATGCTTATTTCAGCATGTTGGAAGGTGATGGGTTTGCCAAAAAATTTGGCGGTGAAACGGGCAATGACCCCGATTTTTTCCTCTTGCAAATACAAAAATACGAAGATGGACAATTGCACCCGGAAACCATCTCTTTTTACCTGGCAGACTATCGCTTTGAAAACAACGGAGCGGACTATATCGTGGATGAATGGACTTATATTGATTTGAGTCCATTGGGAAACATGGACAGCCTTTCTTTTTCATTAAGTTCCAGCGATGTGGGTATTTTTGGGATGAATACCCCAGCCTACTTTTGCCTGGATCAATTGATAACCTTGGATATGCCTAGTGCAGACACCTATCAAAACAAACCATCCTGGCAATACTACCCCAATCCGGCGAGCAATTTTTTAATCCTGAACTGGCCGGAAACTAACCCCGCTCAATTGAGGGTAATGGATGTGAATGGAAAAATGATGGCTTCGGAAAAGCTGCAATCGGGGAAGAATGAGATTTCCCTCGAACCCTTCCCATCTGGTATCTATTGGATGCAAATCCGGAGGGAAAATGGCTCGTTTTTTTATGAACGCCTCTTGATTCAAAAATAATGGCGCGTATAAAATGGTGGAGGGGGGAAAAATATTTCCCCTCATTCTTGCTTACACATAAAAAAAAAGATAATCTTTAAGGGGAAAGGCGAAACCTTTGAACAAACCTTGCGTCAACACTAAAAAATTCCGCCATGAAACAGGTTCTCTATGTATTCGTTTTGCTTTTTCCCTTATGCTCTTTTGCGCAAAACAAGCCGGCCTACTGCGACGAATTACCAACTACGTATGAAAAGGGAGCCACCGCTTCCAGGCCGTCCCTGCCTAAATTCAACACTACACCCGTTACAGAGTACAAAGTACAGGTCGCTATTCTAAAATTTACGAATCCAAAAGATTACCCTTTTCACGAATCGCTCATTGCCCGCTATCGCCCTTGTGAAGAAGTATGGGTAGTGGAGTCCAAACAAAGCTTTAAGAGCAAAAATGAGGCGCTTCAGCTTCGCGATAAACTCAAAAAACTGGGCTACGATGGCGCTTATCTCATCGAAATGGTGGCTTGGGAATGATTTTCAGCTGGTTGAACTTTTAGCCGCAACAACAGCAAGATGCCTGCTAAAAAGAAGATGGATAGCACCAAAATACTGAGGCGCATATTGCCAGTGAGCTGATCGATGAAACCAAAAAGGAAAGTGCCCAAGATGACGGCTACCTTTTCCAGCACATCGTAAAAACTGAAATAAGAAGTCGTGTCCTCGCTTTGCTCAGGCAGCAATTTGGAGTAAGTAGATCGGGATAAGGCTTGCACCCCGCCCATAACCAAGCCTACCGCTCCGGCTACTATGTAAAATTGGATTTTCTGATCGACAAAATAAGCGGCCAAACAGATTCCCATCCAAATGAATAAAATACTGATCAGCGCCAATTTATTCCCTTTTTGTTCGGATAAACGGGCAAATAAATAGGCACCGCCTATGCCTACCAATTGCAGTATCAGCACCACACTGATCAACTCGATGGTGCCAAATTGCAGTTCTTTTTCTGCAAAAGTAGCTGCCAGGTAAATGACGGTTTGCACCCCTGCGCTATAGCAAAAGAAGGAAATCAAAAAGGACTTTATTTGAGGTTGATATTGAACATTGCGCCAAACCTTTTTCAATTCTTGGAAGCCCTTCTTCAGTAAATCCGGCTTTTTACCTTGTTTTTCATCCGATGGCAGCCAGCGAAAAGGGATGAGCGCGAAACCCAACCACCATAACCCAACGGTCAGAAAAGCAAAGCGGGTAGCTAGGCCGGCATCCGGAATGCCAAACCACTGCGGATACTGAATCATAACGAGGTTGAGAACCAGCAACAACACACTGCCGAAATAGCCATAGGCATAGCCTTTAGCGCTGACCCGGTCGTACAAGTCTTCACTGACGATTATGGGTAAAAATGCATTGTAAAAAACCAATCCTCCCGCAAACCCAATCATGGCAAAAATGAAGGCAACGGTACCAAATGTCAATTGCTCCATACCCTTGAAAAAGAAAAGACTCAAACAAGAAAGGGCGCCTAAAATGGTGAAAAACTTCAAAAAGAATTTGCGACGGCCTCCATAATCGGCAATGCCAGACAATAGCGGCGAAAAAAGGGCAATGAGCAAATAAGCAAAAGAGATGGCATACGCATAGAGCGCGCTATCAGAGGTTTGAATACCTAAAAAGCGCACTTCATCGTCGGTTACAGCCATGTAGTAAGCCGGGAAAATAGCGGCTGTTATGACCAGCGCAAAAGCCGAATTGGCCCAATCAAAAAAAGCCCAGGCACGGATGATTCGCTGATCGTTCAGGACGGGTTTGCTTGAAGTATTCATTGTTTTTATACCTTAATGATCGCAAGATAGGTAATTTCAGCTATCTTGCAGTGAAGATTTAGCGACAAGGATATGAGAATTGCCGTATTGTCCAGAGGGCCACAGTTGTACTCTACCCAAAGTTTGATCCGGGCTGGCTACCAACGCCGCCACAGCATGCGCATCATTGACCATACCCGCTGTGTTCCTGTATTGGGGCATGGCAAGCCTTTTATATGGTACGATGGCTACCGCATGGAACGTTTCGATGCCGTTATTCCTCGTATTGGGGCATCGGTTACCGCAACCGGAGCAACTGTGATCAACCATTTTGAATTGATGAACACGTATAGTGTTATTCGCTCGGAAGCTTTGCTCCAATCGAGAGATAAGTTGCGCTGTTTGCAAAAACTGGCACAGCATGGCCTGCCTATACCGGCTACGGCGGCTATTTCTGATGGCGCCGAAATGGATTATTTGGTTAAAACACTTGGTGGATTTCCAATAGTCATCAAATTATTGGAAAGCACACATGGTATGGGCGTACTGCTTGCTGAAAACGCTCAGCAACTGGAATCCATCACAGAAGCCTTTCTGCGCTTGGGAGAGCGCCTCATTTTGCAGGAGTTCATCCGCGAATCCGAAGGCACGGATATTCGCGTTTTGGTGGTGGCGGGCGAAGTCGTGGCAAGCATGAAACGCCAGGCACAACAGGGCGAGTTCCGGTCTAACCTGCATCGGGGAGGTATCGGAATACCAGAAAGACTCAGTGAGGAGGAAATGGATTTGGCCGTAAAAGCTACCTCGCTGATGGGGTTGGATGTGGCTGGTGTGGATTTTCTGCGCAGCAAAAAAGGCCCTCTTATCTTAGAAGTGAATGCCTCTCCGGGCTTAGAGGGCATCGAAACCATTACGGGCATTGATGTGGCCGGAAAAGTCATCGAAATGATCGAGAGAAAGGGAGAAATTGGGTGAGAGTGAGGGTGAGTGAGTGAGAGTGAGTGAGAGTGAGTGAGAGTGAGGTGTGTGGGTGTGCCTCAACACTCCCGTCCGACCGGGGTCGTTCCGCCCGGACGTAGGCCATTCGGACAGGCCGGGCGGGAAGGCAGTAAGTTAGTAAGGCAGTAAGGAGAAATGGATTGAAGGTGAGCGTGTGTGGCCAAGCTTGGCCACCGGCCAGACAGTCGCCCACCCAGATGGCTTCAGGTCGGATAAGGGCAGATGTCCACACCTCAAACTTGTGACGCTTTGCGTTATACTCAAAAGCTTTGCCTATCGCCCCGTAATCAGTTGCTCAAATTGGGCGAGAGTGAGTGTGGGGGTGCAACACTCCCGTCCGACCGGATCGTTCCGCCCGGACGTAGGCCATTCGGACAGGCCGGGCAGGAAGGCACTAAGAGTGTTAGAAGGCCTGACTTTGTAAATCGGACACATCCGAAATAGGTCAGAACATAAAAAAAGGCTTTCTCCGAACCAGCCGGAGAAAGCCTTTTGTTTTATTGATCGGTCATTTTAACAGACCGAAAATCAAGCCATTACTGAACCACGATGGTTTCTGTGTATTGTGCTTTTCCGTCAGCTACTTGCAGCATATAAGTGCCAGCAGGCAGGTTGCTCAAGTCAATTTCAACAGTACCTATCTGGTAGTTGCCCAGGCGCTCTACTTTTACCACCTGACCCAGTGTATTGATCATGCGGAGGCTCAGGTTGTCAGCTGCTGCTGCCAGATCGAACTGAACATTCAACACATCTTTGGCTGGATTCGGGAATACGTTAATGCCTGTTTTCAAGGTAGTTTCATCAACGGATACTTCCAAGCATGTGACACAGTAATCGAAGCAGTAGAAGATGGTAGAAATGTCTTCTGTACCCACGTTCAATACGCGGTTGAAGCTGCCAGATCCGCCATCCACACCGCACTCTGCAGTGATGTTTACCTCGTCAGTACCCCATGCATTACCGTTCAAGAACTTGTACTGAATTTCGGTGCCAGGAGCTGCCTGGAAAGTATGAGACCAGGTGCCATCGCCGTTATCTGTCATTGTTGTAGCAGCAGGATCCCAGCCCTGGAAGCTACCAGCTACGTGTACGCCAGCAGGATCAACAGTGCCTCCGTTATCGAGAATCAGATTCATATCCACATTCAGCGTAACAGTAGTCAGTACGGCGGTCAATTGTGTGAATTCTAGGCAATATTCGCCCACTTGTTCGAAATCCGGGCCAAAACCATCCACCATTAGGTAGTAAGTTACGCCAGCTTCCAAATCTACTTCAAAAGAAGCAGGATAGTAGGCAGTGGTAGCATTTACCCCATCTTCGCTACAAGCAACTGGGGTTAAAGCACCGCAGCTACCAGAATACAAAGCCATTTGGGTATCGCTATCGCCGATTGGGTTGTCACCGCAAGCCAATGCTTCAATGAAGTAAGAGTTGCCGTCGCCAGTGAAAGTAAACCACATAGTGCGCTCCAAAGAAGGCGCTGTTCCTGTACCGTCTGGTTCGCCAAAGCATTCCCAACCTTCGGTTGGATCCTGGCTATTGGTGGTGTAGTTGGTGTTATCGTATGGGCCAGAAGAAACGGTGTTGTCCAAGCCCTGACCCAAAGAGCCTTGCAGGTCGATAGAACCGGCACAAGCATCGCCAGGAACAGAAGGCAACTGAACAAAGTGTACATTATCCAGATAGAACAATACACCAGTATTGCCAAAGAAGTCAACAGAACCGATTTGCTGCAAACCAGTTTGTGTGAATGTAGTCCAGCTAGCTGGCCATCCGTAAATCTCTACGCCATCTACTACCAAAGTGATCCAGTTGTTATCCAAATCAATGAAGTGCTGGAAGTGTGACCATACGTCAGGTGTCCAGTTGAACGTAACGACGTCTGCAGCACCTGCATCCAAGGTAACGGTACCATCTGCGAACCATTCTACCTGCATACCAAATTGGCTACCAGGAGAACCTTGTATCTTCTGGAAGTTGTAATAACCCAAGCTACCTGCAGGAACATACATCTGCCATTCCAACAAGTAGTTGCCGCTGGTGCGGTCGCCCAAAAGCAACAACTGGTCATCAGGATTGTCTTCTGAAATCTTCAAAGATTGGCAACCTTCATAAGCCTGTTCGCCAGTTACTACACCGTCGTCAGCAGGGCTGCTAGTCCATGGTGCCCAATCGCTGCTTTGTGCGCTGATTTCGCTAGGCAAGTATTCTTCAAAGCCATCGCAAATGATCGCGCCGTCCTGACATGCTTCCAATGGACGCATTTCGATGTCGTCCACATAGTATAGGTTAGGACCATTGTTGTTGGGGAAAAAGTCAAAACTGCCAATTTTCCAATCTGGGCCAAATACCCAATCTTGAACAAGAACGCCATTGATGATCAAAGCAGCATCATCGTTGTCCAAGTCAATGCGGTGAACCACATCAAACCAAACATCGTGAGGGAAAGTGAAGCTGGCACCGTCTGCTGTGGTACCTGTACCGCCGTTATCGAAGTTTACTTCTAAGTTCCACTGTATTCCGGCAGTTTCATCATCTTGAATGTTGTAGTAGCCAAAAGAACCACTTGGGATGTACATTTTGAATTTTATCACCCAGTTGCCTTCTGTTTCGTTGCCCAATAGCAACAAGCAATCCACTGGGCCATTCTGTCCCTGGATTTTCAGTGAGTTTGGTGCGCTAAAAGCCTGTTCGTCAGATACCAAGCCTTCTTCTGCGCCGCCTTCTGTACCGCTCCACGTTGTCCAAACAGCTGATTGTGGACCAACAACGCCCAAGCTGTAGCCATCTAGGTTTTCCATTATAGTAGGCGTCTGCGCACAACCCACTTCCGGACAGAAGCCCAAACAGGTGCTAAAGCAAACAACAGGAATGCTCGCATCTGTACCGCCGATGATTAATGGGCGAACGTTGAAGCCAAAACCAGAATCTACACCGCAATCATTTGGTACGCTTTCGATCGTACCGCCAGCAAAAACATCGCCGTTGATGAAGGCATAGCCAATGGTTTCTAATGCAGTAAATACAGCAGAACCAGACCATACGCCGTCGCCATCTGTATCATCCATTGGGATAATTTCTACATCGTCAATGGTTGCACCCGGACCGGCATAAGTCATAAAAACGCCATCACCAGATACAGATTCATTCGCCATGTTTACGTTGAACGTAACGGTTACATCTGGCAAAGCACCTTCTGTAAGCGTAAAATCAAAGCCGTTGAAATCCCAGCGATCGTCCCAGTAGATGTAATAAGTGATTCCTGCTTCTGCCACGAAGGAAGTTTCAGAACCAAAAAGGTTGTTATCAGGATCACAATCGTCGTTATCAGCAACGACTACAAGGGCATCGCAAGCACCAGTCATAACCACCAAACGGGTATCGTTGTTAACTTGGTCGCAAGAACTGACCGTAGCCAGGTTGCTGGTTGTAGGCGTGTAAGCAAACCAAGCGGCATTAGAACCATTGGTAAATACAGCACCATAACCAGAGATCATGTCACCAACGGAGTGGGTACCAGGACCAATGGGAACAGCAGTAGCGCAAACCTCTCCAGCCAATGATGCTACACCATCAGGAGAAAGCGTAACTTCTAAGCCATTACCTAAATTAGCCCGTAGAATCTGGCACAATTCGTAAGGAAGGCCCACAGTAGGAATTGTCACAGTGCCCATATCATCGCCACCAGCAACAATGCCTTTATAGGGCTGATAGACACCATCAGCTGCTGCGAACTCTGTGTTACACAAAATAACACCAACCGCGCCAGCTGCCTGCGCATTTTGAACTTTTGTAACAAATGGACAAGTACCCCGGTCTATCAAAGCAATAGCACCAGTCATGTCATTGGTGAGAGCCACACAAGCTGTGTTGGTACCAGAACCGTCTTCGGCTGCAATCACTGGTGCGGATACAGGATCCGTTATACCAGGCCCAAAAACAGCTTGCTGGGATGGCAAAGTCAGCTCTGCTCCTGCAGGTGCTGTGACAATAACAGATGAATTGGATTGTGCCTGTACCGTAAATGCAGTCAGGCAAAGCAATGCTGCTGCACATACCCAGGCTAATGGGTTTTGGTTCATAGAGAACCCAGACAAGTAGCCTTTTTTCATACTAAAATTTTTTGATTAAAAGATGTTTCAATTCAAGGTTAAAAATTATTCTTCAAAATGAAGGCTGAAGGAGTATCAGCCTTCATTTTTATTGACTTAGTGTTGAATCATTACTTTGCGGCTCGTTTGCAATTTCCCATCGGAAAGTATGACTTGGTAAAGCCCAGCAGGTAAAGCCCGGACATCCAACTGAATCTGGTTTTGATCTGCCGGAGACAATCTTTGTTCCAGCATTTGTTGGCCTAATACATTGACAAGACGAAGCTGCAATTGTTCACCGCTTTGTTCCAATAAGTATTGAATCGTCAGCAATTCGGATGCTGGGTTGGGGAAGCAACGAATATCCGCTGCCAATTCGGGCAGATCATGGATGCCTACGGTTGATTCAAAGTCTAGTTCCCATTGGAAAATATCATCCGAAAACCGATCAATCCATTCAATATAGTATGTTGTACCGCCAGACACCTCAATGCTATCCAGGCTCGACGTGAGTAGCCCTTCACCGCAGCCATCATCATTTAGTGCTACCAACGTTAGCCCCTCAAAGTAATCGCAATTACCCGTGTAAACAAAGAAATAGGTATCGCTAATAGCCAGTTCGCAAGAGGAGATACGCATCAATCCATCCGTTTCCGGGGTAAAAGCATACCATTGCGATTTGGAATAAGCGGTCGTAGAAGAAGAGGTATTGTTGATATTGGGGCCGGCAACAGCAGCGTTTCCGGTAAATTCCAATACATCATATACACCAGGCTCTATTGGCGTAGCCGAATGGCAAAAATTACCGGGGCTAGGCGCTTCATTGGTAAAGCTCAGTTCAAACGGAAAACCAGCAGTTTCCCAAATATCATCCCAAAGGATGTAGTAGGTCGTTCCTGCTTTGACAACAGCTTCGCGATACGATGCCCAACTGCTTCCGCCAGTAGTAATCTCACATTGGTCGTCGTTTACCCCTACGGTCTTTAAATCCAGGCATTCGCCGGAAAAAATCCACCCGCGGCTATCCACGCCACCACCGCAAGAGGCCATAGCAATAATGCCATCTTCCGTTGGGGTGTAGCTGAACCAATACCCTTTATTGCCTTCGCCGTCGCTGTTTTGGTCGTAACCGGCACCGTAACACTCCAGGTCAGGCACCTGGAATACACCAGCTGCTTCTATGGGTTGAGCCGTGTAACAATACTGACCCAGACCTGCTGCTGGAATTTCTAAAAACTCGACATCGTCCACATAAAACTGGTAATTCGCATCTGCTGGGTAAAAATTGATGGAATTCATTTGACTGGCTGCGACACTGCCCGTGCTGAATGTCCAGGCATCTACCGTGCGCTGATTGACGACCAAACGAGCCACATCATTGTCAATGTCAATGAGCAGGTACACCAAAAACCAGGCATCAACTGGATGACTGAATGCTACATCCGCATTTCCATCATAAGTTTCCAGCCGGCCTACGCCATTTTCGAAATAAGCATCGAAAGCCCAGAAGCCTGCGCTGGAGGTGGGCGCTTGGTGTTGCATATTGAAATAAGCGCTTTTCTCGGCAGGAACATACATCCGCCAGGAAAGCACATAATGCCCGCTTGTTTTATCGCCTAGTAAGAGGAGGACATCTTGGCCAGCAGCGCCGCCGCCGATTTTTATGGAGTTGACACCGTCAAAGGCTTGCTCGCTGCTGACAACGCCGCCGAGTGATGCACCGGGCCATACATCCCAATCAGGAGATTGAAGGGTGACATCACCCTCCGCGTAATTCTCGATATCATCCTGAGTGAGTACATCAGGCTCATTACAATTGGTGGGTTGAGCAAATGAAGTAACACAGAAGACAAAGAAAAGCAAGATAGAAATGTAGATTTTCCTCATACTAATTTATTTTAGTGGTCATAAATTAGTTAGAAGCCTCTGAGTTAAGCCCTTAAAGCATTTTCACCCATTTCTGCTCACTGGCAGATGAGGCAACAACTGTTTCAATAAATTTCATTCCTCTTAGGCCATCTTCAACCGATGGAAAATCGGTGTATATTGGATCAGGTACGTTATTTTCTAATCGGGCTCGAATACAAATGGCTACGTTGCGGTAAATATTGGCGAATGCTTCCAGATAACCTTCTGGGTGGCCTGCCGGTATGCGCGTATGCGACTGTGCTTCCGGGTATAAGTTCGCACCTCCTGTTCGATAAATCTGGCTTGGACGATCCAGCCATTTAACTTTAAGTGTATTGGGCTCCATTTGATGCCATTCCAAGCCGCCTTTTTCACCATACACCTGAATTTGCAAGGCATTTTCCTCTCCGGCGGAAATCTGGCTGGCATGCAAAATGCCTTTGGCGCCGTTTTCAAAGTGCAAGAGCACGTTTCCATCATCGTCCAACAATCGACCCGGTACAAATGCGGAAAGGTCGGCACACATTTCGGTGATTTTCAACCCCGTGATGTATTCTGCCAGGTTTTCAGCATGAGTCCCTATATCACCCATCGCTCCGGCAATACCCGACTTGCTGGGATCCGTTCGCCAAGCCGCTTGCTTTTGTTCAGAATCTTCCAATTTGGTAGAAAGCCAGCCTTGCGGATAGGCCACCACTATTTTTCGGATGGTACCCAACTCGCCATGTCGAATCATCATTCGGGCTTGTTTGACCATTGGATAGCCAGTGTAGTTGTGCGTAAGGGCAAAAATGAGACCTGATTGCGCCACCAGGGCTTTTAGCTCATGCGCTTCCTCCATATTGAAGCACAAGGGCTTATCGCAAACAACATGGAATCCATTTTCCAAAGCCATTTTTGCAGGACCAAAATGCACGTGATTGGGTGTAACAATGGAAATGAAATCCATTCTTTGACCATCTGGTAATGCCTTTTCGGCGAGAATCATGTCCTCATAGCTTCCGTAAACGCGATTTGGCGGCAAGTAAAACGTTTCTCCGGAAATTCTGGACTTGTTGGGATCACTGCTAAAAGCCCCGCATACCAATTCTATTTCTCCATCCAGGGCTGCAGCCATTCGGTGTACGGCGCCAATGAAAGCTCCCACGCCTCCACCGACCATCCCCATGCGAATTTTTCGCTTCATAGATAGTTGGCTTGTTTCAAACGAGATCGTAATAATACGAATTTTTTTTTGATCTCCTTAATATAGAGGAAATAAAGCTGCGAATTTGCTGATTTTTTGCAAATATAAAAGATTGGCAGATGAAATTTTTGAGGAAATTCTTTGAATGGTTCTTTTTGCGAAGGAGGATCAATTGATTTCAAATTTGATAGCCGTACACTTTTAATAGCCAAAAGCTAGAGAAAAATTGGTTCAAGT